>DASQBH010001145.1:0-4864 GCA_035635315.1 Longimicrobium sp. | reverse complement strand
CCGCGTCCTCCGCGATCTCCGCGCTCTCCGCGTGAGGCTCGTAGTAAAACTCTGAATGCACAACAAACCATGGGAAACGGTATGATACCGAATCCTGAAAAAGAATGGGCATACGGAGCAACGGAGGAACGGAGAGGGAGCATGATCTCCGTTCCTCCGTTGCTCCGTATGAAACCCGATCTTTTTGCGGATCTGGTATGAGGCGGTGAACGCCGCGTTCCTGCTGTAACCTCGGGGTGCATGCGCAGAAACGACCGGCGATCCATCGCGGATCGCCGGCCGTTTTCGCGTGGAGGCGCGAACCCCCCTACGGCTTGCGCGCGCCGGTGGCCACGGCGCCGCCCTGGTGCAGCGTGGTGCTCGTCGCGCGGCCGTTCTCCACCGTAAAGACCAGCCGCACGTCGTCGTCGAAGGCGGGGATGAACACGTGCTCGCCCTGGTGGCGCAGCCCGAACGCCCCCTGGCCGGTGGCCTGCGCCATCAGCCGCCCGTCCTGCACAAAGACCCGCAGGTCCAGCGACCGCTCACCCAGCTGCAGGGTGTACGTGCCCTCGTAGCGCGCCATCTCCTCGGCCGTCAGCGGCAGGTCCTGCACCGCGGGGGCGGCCGTGCGGTCGCTCACGCGGCGGGCCGGCCGCTCGGTGCCGCTGGTGTTCATCACCACCCCCGTCACCGCGCCGGAGGCGTCGCGGGTGAAGCGCATCCGCAGGGGCGTGCGCTTGAGAAAGAAGGTGGAGTCGGAGTCCGCGTACATCCGGAACCGCACGTTGCCGGGGGTACGCACCGTCATCGTCCCGTCGTCCTCCAGCTTCATGTACGCGGTGCGGCCGGGCACCAGCTCGTACTCGCCCGCGTAGCGCGCCAGCACCTCGCGCGAGACCGGCACCTCGGGGAGCGACGGCGGCGCGCCGCGCAGGATGAAGTCCATGGCGATGTCGTCCTCGAACCCGCCGGTGTTGGTGAGCATCACCACGCCGGTGCGCCGCTGCGGATCGAAGGCGATCAGGGTGTTGAAGCCGCCGGTGCCGCCGCCGTGCGAGACGATGGTCCGGCCGTCGGCGCTGCGGATGGACCAGTTGAGCCCGAAGGCCGCGCCGTTGGCGAACGTGTGCTGCACCTGCTGCGCCTGCCGGATCGCCCGTCCCACGTCGTTGTCGGGCGGGTCGAGCTGCGCGCGCAGGTACAGGAGCATGTCGTCGACGTTGGAGCGCAGCCCGCCCGCGCCCGCGATGGCCTCGCTGGCGTCCCAGTACGGCGCCTGACGGCCGCTGGGGTGCAGCCCCTTCGCCAGCCACGCCGCCAGCTCGCCCTCGCGCTCGTAGCCGGTCATCCGCATTCCCAGCGGCTCCAGGATGCGCTGGCGGATGAGCTCCTTGATGCTGGTGTTTGCCGCGCGCCCCAGCGCGATCCCCAGCAGCCCCACGCCCAGGTTGGAGTACTCGAACTCCGCGCCGATGTCGCGCCGCAGCTGGTGGCCGTTCAGAAAGTCGAACACCGTCTGCACGCCGTACTGCGCGTACGGGTTGCCCGTGTCGGCGGGGACGAAGTTGTCCGGCAGGCGGGGAAGCCCGGAGCGGTGGGTGGCCAGGTCCAGCAGCGTGATCTCGCGCCCGTTGCGGGTGGGTACGCGCACGCCCTCCGGCATGTACTTCTGCACGGGATCGTCCAGCTTCACCTCGCCCTTCGCCACCATGTCGGCCAGGATGGTGCCCGTGAACGTCTTGTTGATGGAGCCGATCTCGAACACCGTCTGCCGTCCCAGCGGCCGCGCGCCTTCCCCCGCCGATCCCGCCTGCAGGATGCGCGTGGAGCCGTCCGGCTCCACGATCCCCAGCACGATGGCCGGCGTGGCCCCGTCCTGCACCAGGTAGTCCAGCATCACCTGCAGGTCCGCGTCCGATGGAAAGCTGGATGCGGCGGCTGCGGGCCGGGGGGAGGCGGTCTGCGCGGCCGATGTGGGCGCACAGGCCGCGGTGAGCACGGCGGCCGCGAGAGCGGGGATCCGGGACAGCAGTCGTCTCATGGGGATGTCCTGTGGCGTACGTGTGGAGACGGGGTTTGTCCGCCGCTACGGGCGGGTGTCTCTCCCGGTTTCAGCCGCTCCCCGGAATCGGGGCGAAAATACAGGGCGCCGCAAGTGTATCCGCCCGCGGCTCCAACCGTTGAACATCCACGAAGCGCCCGTACCGGCAAACGTCGCACGACATCTCTCCCGCGAAAGATCGAGCCCGCGGATGTGCGCCGACTTCCGGCCTGCTTGACGGGGGCTGCTGATTGAAGACATTTATTACCAACTTCGCTTGATCGTGCGCCTCTTCGGCGTCGCGCCCCCCGTGGTCCCCCTCGTTTCGCCCGGCAGCGTTCCATCGCCGCGAGCCCTTCCTCCGAAATCACAGCGTGAGATGCTGCGGATCCACGTCCTGGGCGGCCTGACGGTCTGCCGAGACGGCGTACCGCTGACGGGCGCGGCCACGCAGCCCCGGCGGCTGGCGGTGCTGGGGCTGCTGGCGCGCGCCGGCGCGCGGACCGTGACGCGCGACAAGCTGATCGACCTGGTGTGGCCCGACGCGCCCGCGGAGCAGGGCCGCCGCGCGCTCACGCAGGCGCTGTACGCGCTGCGCCGGGAGCTGGGGGCGGAGGACGTGTTCCTGGGCGCGCAGGACCTGCGGCTGAACCCCGAGCGGGTGTGCGTGGACCTGTGGGAGTTCGAGCAGGCCCTGGTGCGGGGCGATCCGGGCCGGGCGGTGGAATGCTACACGGGGCCCTTTCTGGACGGGTTCCGCCTGGCGGGCGCGGGGGAGCTGGAGCGGTGGTGCGAGGGAGAGCGCCTTGCCCTTGCGCGCCGGTACGAAGAGGCGCTGTCGGCCCTGGCGCGCCGCGCGGAAGAGGCGGGCGACCTGGAGGCGGCCGTGGCGTGGTGGCGGCGCCGCGCCGCGTGCGATCCGCTGGAGGCCCGCACCGCCGTTCACCTGATGAACGCGCTGGCCGCGGCGGGGGACCGCGCGGCGGCGGTGCAGCACGGACGCATCCACCAGTCGCTGGTGGAGGACCAGCTCGGCATCCCCCCCGACCCCGCCGTCCAGGCGCTGATCCAGCGGCTGCAGGAGGCGCCGGCCGCCCCGCCGCGCACCCCGGCGCCGCTCGCCGCCGCGCCGCTCCCGGAACCGGGTGATCCGCCGGAGCCTCTCGCGGACCCGGCGGGGAATGCTGCCGGCGGGCCCGCGCCGCGCCGCGTGGTGGGCCGGGTGATCCGCACGCGCGTGGCCGCGGGGGTGGTGGCCGCCGCCGTGGTCCTGGTGCTGGCCGTGGCCTGGACGGCGCGGGCGCGTCCGGCCGTGGACGGACCGGTCCTGCTGGTGGGGACCATCCGCCAGCACGGGGGGAACGCCGACTCGGCGCTTGCCGCCGTGGTGCCGGACCTGCTGGCCACCGGCCTGGGGCGCAGCGGTGCGGTGCAGGTCATCAGCCCCGGGCGCGCCTACACGCTGGCCCGCCAGACCGGCGGCCGGGCTCCGGACCTGGAGCTGGCCGCCGCGGCGGGTGCCACGCAGCTGATCGACGGTGCCCTCTACCGCACCGCCGCGGGGCTGCGCCTGGACCTGCGCCGGGTGGAGGTGGCCACGGGACGCCAGCTGCAGGCGCTCACCCTGGAGGGCGAGGACGTGTTCGCCCTGGTGGACCGGGGCACCGACCGCCTGGTCGCGGGGCTGGGCGTCGCCGCGCCGGCCAGCGACGTGGCCGGCGTCACCACGGCCTCGGCGGTGGCGTACCGCTTTTACGCGGAGGGTGTGCGGGCCTACTACCACGGCGACCGCCGCACCGCCGTCCGCATGCTGGACGCCGCCATCGCGGAGGACAGCGGGTTCGCCATGGCCGAGTACTACCGGGCGCTCTCGGAGGTGGAGAGCTCCGTCGTCTCCATGCGGCGAATGGCGCGGGCGCGCCGGCTGGCCTCGCGCGCCACCGACCGCGAGCGGCTGCTGATCCGCGCCGGGTGGGCCTCCAGGGTCGGGTCGCCGGAGCTGCGCGCCATCGCCGAGACGCTGGCCGTCCGCTATCCGCACGAGGTGGAGGGGCACTACCTCACCGGGCTTGCGTACGTGCAGCAGGCCGCGTACGCCAGCGCCGTCGCGCCGCTGGAGCGCGCCATCGCGCTCGACTCGCTGGGGCTGCGCGGCGTATCGCCCGTGTGCCGCGGCTGCGACGCCCTGCAGTTGCTGGCGAACGCGTACCTGGTCGCCGATTCCGGCGCGGCGGCGGAGCGCGTGGCGCGGCGGTGGATCGCGGCGCAGCCCCGGGCCGCCGATCCGTACGTCCTGCTGACGGCCGTGCTGGAGGCGCGGGGCAAGCCGGATGAGGCGCTGGCGGCGTACGGCGCGGCGGTCACCCGCGGGGCGATGGACCAGCCGGAGTGGTCGTACCGGGCGCAGCACCTGGTGCGGCGCGGCGACCACCGCGCGGCGGACGCGCTGCTGCGCGCCCAGTTCGCCTCCGCGTCACGCGTGGGGCAGGTGGATGCGTTGTGGTACCTTACCATCAGCCTTCGCCAGCAGGGGCGGCCGCGCGAAGCGCTCGCGGCCATCCGCCGCATGCGCGTGCTGCACGACCGCCTGTACACTCCCTGGGAAGCCGCCGGGGTGATGCGGCACGAAGGCCAGGTGCTGCTGGAGATGGGCGACCCTCGCGGTGCCCTGGCACGGCTCGATTCGGCGTCGCGGCTGCGTCCCCCCAACCCCTTCGTGGACATGCCCCCGCCGGTATGGGTGCGGGTGCAGATGGCCGACGCCAGCGCGGCCCTGGGTGATACGGCCGCGCTGGCCCGCATGGCGAACGACGTGCAGGCGGCGGGTGCCCGCTCCGCCTG
>DASQBH010001144.1:0-5646 GCA_035635315.1 Longimicrobium sp. | reverse complement strand
AGTGGAACTGGCCGGACTCGCCGCAGTACTCGAGCCCTGAACTGGCCGTTCGCTGCGCCCGACCCGTCGAGCCGAGGCGTCGAAAGCGGCGCCGAAGATCCCCGCAGTAGGCGCGGTCTCTGGATTGGCTGCCGCTGCTGCTCAGACCGCTCGAACTTCGGCGAGCCGCTTGACTGAGTGCTCGTCGTCCCAGCAGACGGCGGCTTCCCAGGCGGCCCACGCTTGCGCGGCGATGTCGTGCGCCTCGTCGTCGAGACCGGCGGCGTTGTGGGGCAGCACCAGGTCGAGGTCGGGGACGTCGACGTGCGCCTCGTCCCAGTCGATCAGCGCGACCCGATCCGCGGTCATGCGGATGTTGCGCGGGTTAGGGTCGCCGTGGACAACGCAGGTGGGACGTCCGGCCAGCCGCGCCCACGCTGCCCTGCATCGGGCAACGCCCTCACGCGGCATCGCGCCCAGGTCGACCTTGGTCCCGGTCTCGGCGTGCAGAAGGTCGGCCGATGATCGCCACCCCGGCCGCTGCGGCCAGCCCCGCGTCAACCGGTGGAGCTGGCGGAGGGTGTCGGCCACGCGGCGCCAGTCGGCCTCCGTCCCGGGCGGCCCGCCCTCCACCCAGGTCATCACCACCAGGCCGTCCGCGAACAGCCGGCCGTCCGTCGTCGGGATCGGCACCGGCACGGTAAGGCCTTCACGGTCGAGGTGCTGGAGGAGCCCGGTCTCCCACGCGAGATCCGCATCGCTCCTGGCACCGAGACGACCGACCGCAAGGTGCCCCTGGACGCGCACGCTCCACACGTCGTTGGCGACTCCGCCGGCGAGCGGTTGGATGCGAGCGGCGTCGGCGCCCCACTGCCTGAGTGCCTCCCATCCCACGGGCCACCTCATGGTTCCCAATCCGTGCGGCTGACGCCTCAACGGTCAGGGGTGCGGGGCCGGCGCGCAAGCCTGTAGTCGGCGGAAGCATGGACGGCCCCGCATCCCCTGCAGCCGATTGTTTGACCGCAGGCGCACGATGCTGATTGGACTCGGGGCTGCAACGGTTCTTTCTACATCCCACTGGCGACGGATGGCCACCACAATGCCCGAGGCGGGGATCGCCAGGCTGCTGAACCGGGTCGGTGCGAAGAAATCGTCTCGGCCGCCGCGGGCCAGCGGCCGGCCAGGAACTCCTCGACAGCGGCGAAGAAAGCCGCTGGCTCCTCGAGGTGCACGAGGTGACCCGAGCGGTGCATCAGCAGCAACCGCGCGTCGGGATAGCTGGCCGCCCAATCGCGCGCGCCGGCCAGCGGCACAACGTCGGCGACGCCGTGGATCACCAGCACCGGCGCGGTGACCCGCCGGACCTCCGGCCTGAGATCGAACTCCCCGAGCGAGCGCACGATCGCCCCGTTCACCCAGAGCGAACGGCGCACCACCTCGCGCGAGCCGCCGCAGAGGGTGCCGTGGGAGGGCGGGGCCCGGGCAGGGTCGAAGGCGTAGACACGAAACAGGAGGTGTGCGAACTCGGTGCACACGGCGATCGGATCCGACGCGGAGAGCCAGGCGTGGGACTGGAAGATCTCGCCGAAGCGCCGCTGCTCCGCGGGGGTCATCCGCTCGGTGGCGCGCGCCGAGACGCGGCCGTTCATCTCCCGCATGTAGTCGAGCGTCGGCGACGCGGCCGCGTGCAGGATCAGCCGCTCGACCCGGTCCGGATGTGCGGCGGCGTAAGCGGAGATGAGCAGCCCACCCCAGCTGTTGCCGAGCAGGGCCATTTTCTCGAGCCCGAAATGACGGCGGATCGCGTCCAGATCGGCGATGTGGCGGGGCACGGCGAGCGCGGCCGGATCGTCTACCAGGCTGGAGCGGCCGTTGCCGCGCTGGTCGTAATAGATGACCCGCCGGTGCGCGGCGAGCGGGCCAAGATCGGCCCGCACCGATTCCAGCGAAAAGCCGGGGCCGCCATGTACGACGACCAGGGTCCCGGGCCCTTGGCCCTCGATCCGGTAGTAGAGGCGTACGCCGTCTTCCGCGGTGACGAAGCCGTCCTGCTGGGCCACGGCCGGTGCCGCGGCAACCAGCAGGAGCAGAAACATCAGCAGGGTCTTCGTCCACTCAGGCCAGCGTTCGGCCGCGCTCGGAACAGCGAACACCACTTCCGGAGAAGCGTCGACGGCTGTCGTGATGCTGAGCTGCATTCGGCGCCTCCTGGACCGTGTCCGGTGCTCTCGTCTTACCGGATTCGATTTGCCCGCAGGGTGTTCCCGTACTCGACCCACTCCAGGTGCGTGACCACATCCCTGTCCTTGACGAAGGTGATCTCGGCCGGCCGGATCTTGAAGAAGAACGTGTTCGGTGATTCGGGGAAGAGCTCGGTTTCCTGGTTCGCGGGGATGTTCGCGTACAGCCTGCCGTCGTGGCTGGTCACGTTGAGGACCTGGCTCGGATCGAACTCGAACCGGTACTGCCCGACGTAGGACTCGACGGTCGCCCGATCGACCGGTACCACGGCATGCGCGCCCGCCCGCTCTTCGGCCAGGGATTTCGCCACGGCGGTTTCGGACGTCTGGGCGCAGTCCACGTCCTGCGCCGGCGCGGACACGAACTCGCGCAGGAACGCGCACGCAAACGCGTTGTGCACGATGTCCTCCTCGCCGGCCGCGTACATGTGGCCGTTCAGGACATCGCTGTTGGCGAACATGATCAGGGACAGGCGTTCGGCCGGGACCTTGACCCAGATCGCGGAGAAGCCGACGCCCCAGTTGCCGCCGTGCCAGATGATCCGTGCGCCGCCGTAGTCGCGCACGTACCAGCCCAGGCCGTACGGCAGTGGCTGGCCGGCATTGGAGACGAAGGGCGTCCAGGCGCGGGCCTGCGTTTCCGGCTTCAACAGCACGTGGCGGTCAAGCGCGATGTCGAACCGCGCCATGTCCATCACCGTCGACAGCAAACCGGCGGACGCACCGAAGAAGTCCCCCGGGTAGCCGACGTGGACGATCTCGCCGTCGCCGTAGAGCGTGTAGGGCTGCGCCTGCCGTTCCAGCACCTTCGCGTACCGGGCGAGCCGGTCCTGCCCGAGTACGGCCCACTGCGGATCCTTGAGGACGTCGGGGCCCGGCACGCTGCTCGTCATGCCGAGCGGGTCGAGGATCGTCTCGGCCACCACCAGGCGCATCGGCTTGCCGGCGTGCTTCTCGATGACGTTCGTCAGGTACTCGTAATGCGTGGGGTCGTACGCGAAGCGCTCGCCCGGCGGTTCGCTGCCCGCGGTATGGCTGAGCAGGTGCCTGATGCGGATCGCATCGCCCTCGATCTCGCTCGTGTAGTGCGAGGCAGGTTCGTCGAGGTCGAGCCTGCCCTGCTCGACGAGCTGCATCACGAGCGTCGCCGCCACTGGCTTGGTTTCGGACGCGATGTGATAGACCGTCTCCGGTGTGGCGGGGATGCGGTGTTCGACATCGGCATTGCCGAATCCCCTCGCCCACACGACCTGCTCGTCCTTGAGGATGACTGCGGACATGCCGGGGATGAAGAGGCGCGCTCGGAGCGCTTCGGCCTGCTGCTCGAAACGCGCCACCTGGTCCGCTTCGGGACCCGGCACGGCGTGGGAGAGCGTGGCGCACCCGTCGAGCAGCAGCGACCATGCTGCCATCGCGGCCAATGCCAGCGTTCCGTGATTCTTTGTCATCGTACCCTCCAGCGCAGGTGGCCCGCCGGCGCCCACAGGATCAGGTTTGCCGAGCCCGGCGACAGGCGCGGAAGCCTCTGCCGGCGTGAACGCGTCGTCAGCAGGGTGTAGATGAATTCCGCCTGCGTAAGCTCATCAGAACCTGACGACACAAGGGTCAGGAGTGCGGGGCCGGCGCGCAAGCCCCTCCTCGCCCGGAAGCATGCCCCGCCCCGGCCTCGATCGCCTCTCGATCCCTGCAGCCAATACTTAGGTATTGACCTTAGTATTGTCCGATGATAGAATCTCCCTGTCGGATCGGGTAACCCACAACCAGTCGACCGAGTTGAAATGGTTCAATCCGCAGCCGCTGACGACGTCTTTTATGCCCTGTCCAATTCGACTCGGCGGAAAGTCCTGGAGCAGCTGTCCGTCGGACCCGCCACAGTCAGCGAGCTGGCGGCGCCGTTCGACATGAAGCTCCCCTCCTTCGTGCAGCACCTGTCGGTGCTCGAACGGAGCCGGCTGGTGAAGTCGACCAAGCGGGGGCGGGTGCGGACGTACGAGATCGCCCCCGAACGGTTGAGCGTGGCTGAGGACTGGCTGACCGAGCGACGCAGACTGTGGGAATCCCGATTTGACCGGTTCGACGAGTACGTCAAACAACTCAAGGACAAGGAGTCGGAGCCATGAACAGGCAATTCGCGATCAACCCGAAGCTCGATTTCGTCATCGAACGGTTCATCGACGCTCCCACCCGGCTCGTCTGGGAAGCGTTGACCAAACCGGAGCATCTCAAGGAGTGGTACATGCCCAGGCCCTGGGGGCGTGTGGCGCGAGCCGAGATGGACGTGCGGCCGGGCGGCATCTTCAGCATCGACATCGCGGGGGGAGACGGCCAGGAGTTTCCGAATCTCGGCTGTTTCGTGGAAGTGATTCCCATGGAGCGGCTGGTATGGACTTCCATGTTGTTTCCCGGGTTTCGCCCGGCCGTCTTTGACGACATTCCGATCACCGCAATCGTCACGATGGAAAGCGCGGGAACCGGAACTCGCTACGTCTTTACGGCGCTACACCGGGACGAAGCCGACTTCGAGAACAACAAGGCGTCCGGTTGGCAGGAGGGGACAGAGATCGCCGTCGATCAGTTCGTGGAGCACGTGAAGTCGTTGCAATAGGCGACGTTGTGAGGCAGCGCCAGTCGAGGTCGGGGACATCGACCTGCGGTACCCCCACTGCCTCACTCTGGAATGATGTCGGTGCGCCCTTCCCAACTGCCATATTCGGCGATGGGCCGAAAGCGAAGGGTCGTGAACTCGAAGTGAAAATCCTTGCGCTGGCGCTCGGCCATGGCCGCCGCATGGCGCTCCGGGCGGGGCACGGCGCTCCGGCCACGGACCATCTCGGCCATCTCCCGTTGGGAAGTCCACACGGAAAAGGTCGAGACCGTGTGCGGCATCCGGATGGCCGCGATCGCCAGGGTAGTGGCGGGGTGGTCGCGGACCAGCTCTTCGACGGGCCTGCCCCACCGGATGAAGCGCGGCACCTGGGGCAGCTTCATCCGCGCGAGGGTTACCGCGACCACCGGTGCCTCGAGATCCTGTTCGCCAACGTGTTCCGGCAGTCCGTCGAACGCGCGGACGTGACCCCAGCGGCGCTTGAACGCCATCCGCACGTGCCAGCCGGTGGCGAGCGCACGGCCCAGCCGCGTATCGGCCAGAAATTCGTCTACCGCCGCCTGGCTCTCCCATGCGGCGAACATCGTCAGATGGCGGAGCTGCATCCGTGCCGGCGACAGGATCGGAGCCCCCAGCGTCATCCTGGTCATGCACTCGGCGTGCTTGAGGCCGGGGACTTGCTGCCCGGTCGGCGGGAAGCAGAGTGCCCGGACCGCGGTGCCAATGGTGGTCTCCGCAAAATGGTAGGTAAATACGGTCATCGGTTTTTTCGACGCTCAACGCTTCCAGGCTCCAGGCGCGTGCGCCCGAACCGCACCACCC
>DASQBH010001143.1:0-2211 GCA_035635315.1 Longimicrobium sp. | reverse complement strand
AGCCTGAACCGCCCGCCGGGAGCCCCCCGCGCGGGCGTTCTTCCACCGGATGCCGATGACGCGCGACCCCCACGCGACCCCTCCGCCGCACGATCCCCTGGAGCCGGACCCGGACGCCACGCTCCCGATGCCGCCGCCGGGCCCGGAGGCCATTGAAGCCGGCGCGCTTTCGTCCGACCCCGACGACGAGGCCGTGGAGCCGCCGGCGGTGGTGCCCGAGGCGGCGCGCTCGTCCACGGCGGCGTCGGCGATGGTGGCCGCGGGGATCCTGCTGAGCCGCGTGGCGGGGCTGGTGCGGCTGAGCGTGTTCGCGCACTACTTCGGCACCTCCAAGTACGCGGACGTCTTCAGCGCCGGGCTGCGGATGCCCAACGTGCTGCAGAACCTGCTGGGGGAGGGGACGCTGAGCGCGTCGTTCATCCCCGTCTACTCGGAGCTGCTGCACCAGGGGCGCAAAAAGGAGGCGGGCGAGGTGGCGGGGGCCATCTTCGCGCTGCTGCTGGCGGCGGCGGGGGCGCTGGCACTCATCGGCGTGGTGCTGGCGCCGATCCTGGTCTCCATCTTTCTCCCCGGCTTCGAGGGCGAGCGGCGGGAGCTCACCATCCGCGTGGTGCGCATCATCTTCCCCATGACGGGGCTGCTGGTGCTTTCCGCCTGGTCGCTGGGCATCCTGAACAGCCACCGCAACTTCTTCCTGTCGTACTTTGCCCCCGTGGTGTGGAACGCGGCGATGATCGCCACGCTCATCGCCTTCGGGGGGCGGTTCACCGAGGACCGGCTGGTGATGGCGCTGGCGTGGGGCGCGCTGGCCGGCGGCGCGCTGCAGTTCCTGGTGCAGGTGCCGCGCGTGCTCAAGCTGAACCGCGAGATCAAGGTGCGCTGGGCGCCGCGGCTGCCGCAGGTGCGCGAGACGCTGCGCAACGCCGGTCCCGCGGTGATGGGAAAGGGCGTGGTGCAGATCAGCGCGTACCTGGACAACGTGCTGGCGTCGTTCCTGGCCGCCGGCGCCGTGAGCACGCTGCAGTACGCGCAGACGCTGTACATCCTTCCCATCAGCCTGTTCGGCATGTCGGTGGCGGCGGCGGAGCTGCCGGAGCTGGCGCGGCAGCGGGCCAGCGGCGGCGAGGTGCTGCAGGCGCGGGCGTCCGCGGGGCTGGAGCGCATCGCGTTCTACGTGGTGCCCTCGTTCATCGCATTCGCGCTGCTGGGCGACGTGGTGATCGCCACGCTGCTGCAGCGCGGCGAGTTCGACCGCAACGACACGCTGCTGGTCTACCTGACGCTGCTGGGCTTTTCACTGGGCCTGGTGGCCACCACGGCGTCGCGGCTGCTCTCGTCCACCTTCTTTGCGCTGCGCGATACCAAGACGCCGGCGCGCTACGCCACCCTGCGCGTGGTGATCTCGCTGGTCCTGGCCATCGTGCTGATGCTGCAGTTCGAGAGCATCACGGTGGCAGGGTGGCGAACCCCGCCGGGGATCTTCAGCGGCCTGCGCATCGGCGGGGCGCCGCTGGGGGCGGTGGGGCTGGCGCTGGGGAGCGGCGTGGGCGCGTGGATGGAGTGGTACCTGCTCAAGCGCTCGCTCCGGCAGCGCATCGGCCCGGTGGGAGCCGGCGCCGGGCCGCTGGGCCGGATGTTCGCCGCCGCCATCGCCGGCGCCGCGCTGGCGTGGGGGATGCGCATCCTGCTCCCCAATGACCTGCCGACGCTCATCACCGGCGTGCTGGTCCTTGGCGTCTACGGCGCGACGTACTTTGCCGTGGCGGCCGCGCTGGGGCTGGACCAGGCCGGCGCCATCTTCCGCCGCATCAAGGGGATGCTGGGGCGGAGGTAGAAAGCGGATGAGGGGTGCGGTTCGGCGGATTCCGGGAGGATGGTGGTGCGTCGGCGGCTTGGGAGTCCGGCGGATTTCGAGTTCGGCGGATTTCGAAGTTCGGCGGTTGAAACCGCGGCTGGAAATTCACGAAATCCGCCTTCGCGGATTGTGGCCGCGGGTGCCGGGCGCACGAAACGCGCAGGGATGGGCCGCCCCGTTGCGGACGCTCCGGTGCGTGGAACGCCGCACACCGTCCGGCCGCCGAGTCCACGCAGGTGGACTTTGTGATGTTGTAGCGGCGAATTTATTCGCTCCTGCAGGCGGACTTGCTGACGGGTGGCCGTGATCGCCACCGCGGATGCGGATCGAGGGAGCGCTCCATGCCTGACGATTCC
>DASQBH010001142.1:0-5080 GCA_035635315.1 Longimicrobium sp. | reverse complement strand
GAGGAGATCCGCGCGCACGTGCAGGGGCGGGAGGCGGAGCTTCCGGCCCCCCTGCCGTTCCGCAACTTCGTGGCGCAGGCGCGGCTGGGCGCGAGCCCGGCGGAGCACGAGGCGTTCTTCCGCGCGCTGCTGGGCGGCGTGGACGAGCCCACGGCGCCGTTCGGCCTGCTCGACGTCTGGAGCGACGGATCGGGGATCGAGGAGGCGCGGCAGCGGGTGGACCCGGCGCTGCAGGCCCGGCTGCGGTCGCGGGCACGGGCGCTGGGCGTGAGCCTGGCCAGCGTGTTCCACGTCGCCTGGGCGCAGGTGCTGGCGCGGGTGACGGGGCGGGACGACGTGGTGTTCGGGACGGTGCTCTTCGGCCGGATGCAGGGGGGCGAGGGCGCGGACCGGGTGCTGGGGCTGTTCCTGAACACCCTGCCGGTGCGGGTGCGGGTGGGCGGCAAGGGGGTGGAGGTGGCCGTGCGGGAGATGCACCTGCAGCTGGCCGAGCTGCTGCGCCGCGAGCACGCCTCGCTGGGGCTGGCCCAGCGGTGCAGCGGAGTCGAGGCCCCTGCCCCGCTGTTCACCTCCATCCTGAACTACCGCCACAGCCCCGGGGCAAAGCAGGCGAGGGCGGCGGACGCGGGTGCCGCGGGGGGCGGGATGCGCCAGCTGCACATCGAGACGCGGACGAACTACCCGGTCGAGCTGTCGGTGGACGACATGGGCGAGGCGTTGGGGCTGAAGACGCACGTACCCGCCTCGGTGGGCGCGGCGCGGGTGTGCGCGCTGATGCACCGGGCGCTGGAGGCGCTGGCGGTGGCGCTGGACGCGACGCCGAACCGGGCCATACGGACGCTCGACGTGCTGCCGGAGGCGGAGCGGCGCCTGGTGGTGGAGGCGTGGAACGCGACCCGGGCCGAGGTTCCGCCCGAGTGCGTCCACGAGCTCTTCGAAGCCCGGGTGGAGCGCGCGCCGGGCGCGGTGGCGGTGGTCTTCGGCGGCCGCACGCTGACCTACGCGGAACTGAACGAGCGGGCCAACCGGCTGGCGCACCACCTCCGCGCGCTCGGTGTGGGGCCGGAGGCGCGGGTGGGGATCTGCGTGGAGCGCGGCCTGGAGATGATGGTGGGGCTCCTGGCCGTCCTCAAGGCGGGCGGCGCTTACGTGCCGCTCGACCCCGCCTATCCAGCCGAGCGGTTGCGCTACATGCTGGCGGACAGCCGCCCGGCGGTGCTGCTGACGCGCGCCTCCGTCCTCGCCGCGGAGGAAGGGCTGATCGACGGCCTCGATCTCCAGGTGCTGGACTTCGATGCACCGGCGTGGCAGGAGCAGCCGGCCACGAACCCGCGGCGCGGGGAGCTCCGTCCGGCGCACCTGGCCTACGTGATCTACACCTCGGGATCGACGGGGCGGCCCAAGGGCGTGATGGTGGCGCACCGCGGCGTGGCGAACCTCGTCCACTGGTACACCCGTGAGGTCGGGATCTCGCCGCGCGACTCGGTGCTGATCGCGACCTCCTACGCCTTCGACCTCACGCAGCGGAACCTGTTCGGCCCCCTGGTCACGGGCGGCCAGCTCCACCTGGCGCGCGAGCCCTTCGACCCCCGCGCCATCCTCGCGCAGGTCCGCGACAGCGGGGTGACGCTGGCGAACCTGACCTCTACGGCGTTCCACGCGCTCATCGACGCGGCCCCGGACGGCGAGCTGGCGGGGATGCGGCTCGTGGTCCTGGGCGGTGAGGCCACGCGGCCCGGGAAGCTGATGGAGCTCGCGCTGCCGCGGCCGGCGTTCGTGAACGCGTACGGCCCCACGGAGTGCTCCGGAGTCGTGACGTACCACCGGCTCGCGGACGACCTGTCGAGCTACGCGGGCCGGACGGTGCCGCTGGGCGAGCCGATCGCCAACAGCCGGATCTACATCCTGGACGGTGCCGGCGAGCCGGCGCCGGTGGGAGTGGTGGGAGAGATCTACGTGGGCGGGGTGCAGGTGTCGCGCGGCTACCTGAACCGCCCGGGGCTGACGGCGGAGCGCTTCGTTCCCGACGCCTTCAGCGGCGAACCGGGGGCGCGGCTGTACCGCACGGGCGACCTGGGCTGCTGGCGGCACGACGGATCGATCGAATTCGCGGGGCGCAACGACTTCCAGGTGAAGGTGCGCGGCTTCCGCGTGGAGCTGGGCGAGATCGAGGCGCGGCTGCGCGAGCACGCGGCGGTGCGCGAGGCGGTGGTCGTGGCGCGCGAGGAGCACCCGGGAGACCAGCGGCTGGTGGCGTACTGGGTGGGAGAGGAAGAGGTGGGGGCGGAGGCGCTGCGCCGCCACGTGGGCGAGCGGCTGCCGGAGTACATGGTGCCGGCCGCGTACATCCGCATGGAGGCGCTGCCGCTCACCCCGAGCGCCAAGCTGGACCGGCGGGCGCTTCCCTCCCCGGAGGGCGACGCCTTCGCGCGGCGCGGGTACGAGGCGCCTTCCGGCGACACCGAGGAGGCGCTGGCGAAGATCTGGAGCGAGGTGCTGAGGGTGGAGCGCGTGGGCCGGTGGGACCACTTCTTCGAGCTGGGAGGGCATTCGCTCCTGGCCGTGCAGATGGTGTCGCGCCTGCGGCAGGCGCTGGGCGTGGAGCTGCCGCTGGGCACCGTGTTCGAGCATCCCGTGTTCGCGACGCTCGCCGACGACGTTCTCGATCTGCAGCTCGCCCGGTTCGACCCCGAGACGCTCGAGCGCCTGGCCGGGCTGGTCCACGAGCCCGTTCAGGGGGACTGAAGCCCCGGCCCTGAAGAATTGCCGCCGCCAGCCGTCGCGCGACGTGCTGGATCGTGCGTCCGGACCGTCTCGCGAGGGCGACGTCGGTCGCCCTCGCACACGCAGCCAACCCGCCGAAGCATGCGAACTCTCACCACCGAGGAGCGCAAGCAGCTCCTCAAGCTGGCACAGACCGCTTCTCTCGAGCCGGCCCCGCCGCCGCTCTCCCCGATCGAGCGGGTGGAGCGGAGCGGGGGTCTGCCGCTTTCGTTTGCGCAGCAGCGCCTCTGGTTCCTGGAGCAGATGGGCGGCCTGGGGAGCACCTATCACATCCCCGGGCGCCTGCCTCTGCGCGGCGAGCTGGACCGGGAGGCGCTGGTGCGTGCGCTGAACCGGCTGGTGGAGCGGCACGAGGCGCTGCGCACCACCTTCGCGCTGCAGGGCGGCGAGCCGGAGCAGCGGATCGGTCCGGAGACGAGCGGCTTCCAACTGGTGGAGCACGACCTGGCCGGCCAGGCGAGGGAAGCGCTCGCGCGCGTGATGGACGAGGAAGCCGCGGCTCCCTTCGACCTGGAGCGCGGGCCGCTGATCCGCGGCCGGCTGATCCGGCTGGCGGAGGACGGCCACCTGCTGCTCTTCACCATGCACCACATCGTCTCCGACGCCTGGTCCATCGGGGTGTTCATCGACGAGCTGGGCCGGCTGTACGCCGCCTTCCGGGAGGGCCGGCCCGATCCGCTTCCCCCCCTGCCGATCCAGTACGCGGACTACGCGGCGTGGCAGCGGCGCTGGGTGGAAGGCGAGGTGCTGGCGGCGCAGGCGAGCTACTGGACGAAGACGCTGGCCGGCGCGCCGGCGCTCCTGGAGCTGCCGACCGACCATCCGCGGCCGCAGCTGCAGGAGCACGCGGGCGCGTCCGTGAGCATGATCCTGGACGAGCCGCTGGCCGCGGGGCTCAAGGCGCTGAGCCGGCGCCACGGCACCACGCTCTTCATGACGTGCCTGGCCGGGTGGGCAGTGGTGCTCGGCCGGCTCTCGGGACAGGAGGAGGTGGTGATCGGCACGCCCACGGCCAACCGGGGGCGGCGGGAGATCGAGGGGCTGATCGGCTTCTTCGTCAACACGCTGGCGCTGCGGGTGGACCTCTCGGAGCGGCCCACGGTGGCCACGGTGCTGAAGCGGGTGAAGGCGCGGGCCCTGGAAGCGCAAGCCAACCAGGACATTCCCTTCGAGCAGGTCGTCGAGCGGGTGAACCCGGTGAGGAGCCTGGCCTACGCCCCCCTCTTCCAGGTGGTGTTCGACTGGCAGAACGCACTCCGGGGGAGCATGGAGCTGCCGGGGCTGGAGCCGGGGGGTGCGGAGCCGGGGGGCCTGCCGGGCGCGGGACGGACCACGGCCAAGTTCGACCTGACGCTCGCGTTGGGGGAGTGGGGCGGGAGCATCGGCGGGAGTTTGACGTACGCCACGTCGCTGTTCGAGCGGGCTACCGTCGAGCGCCACCTGGCGTACCTGCGCCGGGTGCTGGAGGCGATGGCGGCCGATGATCTCCAGGCCGTGGACGCGCTCCCGCTCCTGCCGGAGGCCGAGCGGCGCCGGGTGGTGGAGGAGTGGAACGCGACCGGCGCGCCGTACCCGTCCGAGCTGTGCGTGCACGAGCTGTTCGAGGCGCAGGCGGAGCGCACGCCCGATGCGGAGGCGGTGGTCCACGACGGCGAGACGCTGGCCTACGCCGAGCTGAATGCGCGCGCCAACCGTCTCGCGCACCACCTGCGCCGCCGCGGGGTCCGCCCGGAGACCCGCGTGGGCATCTGCCTGGAGCGGGGCACGGAGCTGGTCGTCGCCATCCTGGCCGTGCTCAAGGCCGGCGGCGCCTACGTGCCGCTTGACCCCGCCTACCCGGCCGAGCGGCTGGCCTTCATGCTCGCCGACTCCGGCGCCCCGCTCCTGCTCACCCGCCTGCCGCTGCCCGTGGGGCTGACGCCCCACGCCGCCGAGGTCGTCTGCCTGGACGCCGAGCGCGAGCGCATCGAGGCGGAGAGCGCGCAGGCGCCCGCCGCCGGCGTGCTGCCCGGGAACCTGGCGTACATCATCTACACCTCCGGCTCTACCGGCCGCCCCAAGGGAGTGCTGGTGCCGCACCGGGGGCTCGCCAACGTGGCCCGGGCGCATGCGCGCGACCTCGGTGTGGGGGCGGGGGACCGGGTGCTCCAGTTCGCCTCGCCCAGCTTCGACGCTTCGGTGGCCGAGATGGTGATGGCGCTGACTGCCGGCGCCACGCTGGTGCTGGGGACGCGCGAGACCCTGGCCCCGGGACCGGACCTCCTGCGCCTACTCCACGACGAGGAAGTCACCGTAG
>DASQBH010001141.1:0-9675 GCA_035635315.1 Longimicrobium sp. | reverse complement strand
GATCGATGGACATCCAGACGCTGATCGTATTTTTGATCGTGCTGGCGGCGGCGCTCTTCGTGGGCAACCGCTTCCGCCGCACGCTGCTCGCCGCCCGCGCCACCACCGGCAAGGGCGGCAAGGACTGCGGCCCCGACTGCGGCTGCTCGCCACGCTGAGCCGGCCCGACGGCATGCAAGAAGCCCCGGATCTCACGCGAGGTCCGGGGCTTTTTCACATGCCGCACCTCATCCTGACTTCCTGAGGGAGCGCCGCGCCGCATTCTCCGTATGCACAATCTCCTGCGCGCGACCGAAGGATCTCCTCTCTGGCGCGCCTGGGCCTCCAGACGCTCGGAACCAGGCCCCACGCAACCCGCCGCAAGGGCGAATGAATTCGCGGCAACAACTACACGAAATCCGCCTTCGCGGATTGGCGGCTCCTGTGGCACCGGAAGGGCCGGTGCGCGTGGAGAGCCTGCGGTCACAGCCCCGCGCGGTTTGCGGGGCTTCCCGCTTTTCCAGCCGCGGATTCATCCGCCCAACACTACCGCCCGACGCACCGCTCGATCGCCATCACTCATCCGATGTAAGAAATACTTGACACAGACCGCGTGCCTGACTACACTGTGCCGTGTCGGATATTTTTTACATCAAGTCGGGGATACCTGACACCCACCCGGGGAGAGACGATGGGCGTATCGTTCCAGGAAAAGAGCCTGTGGCTGATGTGCGTCAGCCTGGTGGGCGTATTCGGCTTCTACTTCGTGACGGTGCTGCCGGCGGACGCGGCCAACGTGATGCCGCACCAGATGGTACTGTTCACGGTGGCGATCGTGATGCTCGTCATCATGCAGGTGGTGGGGCACATCGTGATCGCGATTGTGGACCGCAACACGGAGACGGATGAGCGCGACCGGCTGATCGGGCTCAAGGGCACGCGCAACGCGGCGTACGTGCTGGCGACCGGCGTCTTTCTGGCGCTCTGCGCATCGCTGGTGACGGAAGGCAACTTCGTGTTCACGCACCTGCTGCTGGGCTTCTGGGTGCTGGCCCAGCTGGTGGAGATCGGGTCCCAGCTGTTTCTGTACCGGCGGGGGTCCTGAGCCATGGGCAAGGGTGGCGGCCGCATCACCAACCAGATCCGCACGCTCCGCTTCCATCACGGCGAGATGACGCAGCAGGAACTCGCCGAGCGCATCGGCGTCACGCGGCAGACGGTAAACGCCATCGAGGGGAACAAGTACTCGCCCTCGCTGGAGGTGGCGTTCCGGATCGCACAGGTGTTCGGCGTCCCGCTGGAGCGCGTCTTTCAGTACGGCGAGGACTGAGCTGAACGCGCACCCGCCGCAAGGGCGAATGAATTCGCTGCAACAACCACACGAAATCCGCCTTCGCGGATTGGCGGCTCCGGCGGCACCGGAAGGGCCCGTGCACGTGGAGAGCCTGCGGTCACAGCCCCGCGCGGTTTGCGGGGCTTCCCGCTCTTCCAGCCGCGGATTCACCTGCCCGGGTTGAAGCCGGCCACCTCGCAACGCCTGCCGAACATCAGGCATCCAAAGACGCACGGCACAGGTCAGCGCCGTTTTCCCGTCGTGTCACCGATCCCCAGGCTCCCCATGAACGGCAGATATCCGGATTCCGAACAGCGGCTGTCGCGCCGCGGCTTTCTCGCGGTTTCGGCGGGGGGCGCGGCGCTGGCCGTCTGCCCGCCTCGGCTGCTGGCCGCAACGGGCGGCCAGGAGCGCGTGCGGCTGCTGAACGCGCCCACACGCGTCTTCAAGCTGCGCGACAACAGCCGAGAGAACGCGGAAAGCTGGCTGTTTCACCTGGCGGTGGAGACCGCCGCAGGCGACGAGGTGGAGCCGGTGGAGATGGACGTCGAGCACCGGTCACGCGGGGAGGTGCTGGAGACCGTGACGCTGCGGCAGACCGCGGTCGCGGCGCTGCGCGTGGCGACGATGACGAGACAGGTGGGGATCAGCGGCGAGCGGCTGGCGGAGCCGGTGCAGTGGCAGCTCTACCGCATCCGCGCCTCGCGGCCGGCCGCCCTCGCCACGGACGAGGTGCGCATCGCAATGCGGCTGCGCGACGCGGCCGGCGCGGCGGTCAGCGCGCAGCACAGCGTACCGATTGGCACGTACACGGCCAGGACCAGTCTGATCTTTCCCTTCCGCGGCCGCGGGTACATCTCCAACGCGCAGGCCAACGACGGCGGGCATCCCAACCGCAGCGGCCAGTTCGCCGTCGACGCGCTGGGCGTGGACGAGAACTACGCACCGGTCTCATCCCCCGAGGACGTGAACAGCGCGTACGTGGGATTCGGCCGCGAGCTGGTGGCGCCGGCGGCAGGGACGGTGGTCCGCGCGCGCGGCGACCGGCCGGATCAGCCGGTGACCAGCCGCAGCGATCCCGCCTACTTCGCGCCGGAGTACCCCAACGGCGGCGACGTCGGCAACCACGTGGTGATCGACCACGGCGGCGGCGAGTTCAGCCTGCTGGCGCACATGATGGCGGACTCCGTGCTCGTCGAAGTCGGTGAGGCCGTGCGCCAGGGCCAGCCGGTCGGAAAGCTGGGCAACTCGGGCGATACGAACGGCCCGCACGTGCACTACCAGCTGCAGTCCGGCCCCGACTGGCCCTCCGCCGACGCGCTCCCGGTGACCTTCACCAACCTCTCCGTGCCGAATCTCGTCCGCGGCACCTTCTTCCGCGCCACCTGATCGGCGGGGTGGATACACCGGCCGCCGGGGCCGGCTGGGGCGAATAAATTCGCGGCAACAACCACACGAAATCCGCCTTCGCGGATTGGAGAAACCACGATAACGAGAGGTCCCGTGCACATGGAGAGGTGTCGGGTACAGCCCCGCGCAGTCTGCGGGGCTTCCCGCTTTTCTAGCTGCGGATTTACCTGCCCGGGCCACCACTCCGACCCCGCCGCAGTCGTCCACCCACAACCGATCCCATCCACCTCACCGTCGAAACCGGATCCATCCGCAGGCTGTGGAGCGCCGCCCGCAGCGCGGCGACGGGCTGCCGCGCCGCCACGCGGTAGCGGACTACCCAGCGCGCGTAGTACGCCTGCTGGCGGCGGCAGATGCGGCGGACGTCCGGAGAGCCGTCCGCCCGGGCGAACTTGGCGTAGACGCGGATGAAGGATTCGTTTACCTCCACCCGCCCGCGGGTAGTGCTCGCCGGGTGCACGCGCACGCGCACCAGCGGCTCCGGGATGCAGACGCACTCCGCCCGCGCCGCCAGCCGCAACTCCAGGTCGTAGTCGGTGCTGAAGACCAGGCCCTCGTCCATCCCGCCCACATCCTGCAGCAGTGACCGCTCCACCACCACGGACGGAAACGCCACCATCGCCTCATGCGTAAGCAGCAGGCGCGCGATGTGGCCGGAATGCGGCCGCCACGGGGCAAAGTGCGCGTCCGGCAGCGTGGCGCCGGCCGCGTCCATGATCGACCGGCCGCTGTAGCTCCACCGCGCCGACGGGTTGGCGCGGTGCGCGTCCAGGTGGGCCTGCAGCTTGTCCGCGCGCCATGCATCGTCCGAATCCAGGAACGCCACCCACTCGCCGCGCGCCCGGTCGATGGCCGCGTTGCGGATGCGCGGCAGGTTGGCCGTGTGCGGCAGCTGGATGACGACGATCCGCGGATCCTCGCCCGCGAGCGCGTCCAGGTACTCCCCCGTGCCGTCGTCGGAGCCGTCGTCCGCCACGATCAGCTCCCAGTCGCCGAACGTCTGCGCGCGCACGGAATCCACCGCCTCGCGCAGCAGCGCCAGCCGGTTGTACGTGGGAAGGACGATCGAGACGGTGGGCATCGGCTGGGCGAGGCGGCGGGAGGACGGCTGATCGAGCCGGTTCGTCCCGGGGTGGAAACGGCTCGTCCCGGAACGGTTGGATGGATGGGGAGCGCTGCACATCCTGCATCGGACGTGTCGCAAGATGCGCCGGCACGTCGAGTTGCGCCAGCGCATCGCCAGCCGGCCGGGTACGGCGAGAACGAAACTCTTGCGCCCGTATTCTACACCTGTATTATTTAGCTGTCGAAGCAGTCGATCCTCCCCTCCGGCAGGGACGTGATGAGCTACTCGCTGACCGAGCTTCAGCTCGCGATCATGAAGGTGATGTGGGAGCGCGGGGAGACCAGCGTGCTCGATCTGCACGACGCCCTGCGCGCCGAGCGCAAGATCGCGCAATCCACGGTCGCCACGCTGCTTACACGGATGGAGAAGAAGGGCCTGGTCACCCACCGCCAGGACGGCCGCCAGTACCTGTACCGCGCGCTGGTGAGTGAGGGCTCGGTCCGCCGCTCCGTGGTCGCCGAGGTGTCGGGGCTGTTCGGCCGGCTGTTCGAGGGCGACGTGACGGAGATGGTGAGCCACCTGCTGCGCCAGAGCGACGTGGAGGCCGACGACCTGGCCCGCCTGCGGCAGATGATCCAGCAGCGCGAAGCCGAGCTGAAGGGAGGTGCCGAATGAGCGAGACCATCCTGCGCGCCGCCGCGTGGCTGCTGACCTACGCGGTGCACAGCACCCTGCTGCTGGCCGCCGCCGCGCTGCTCGCCCGCCGCCTGCGCGGCGAAGCGTGGCGCGAGACGCTGTGGAAGGCCGCGCTCGTCGGCGGGCTGGTGACGGCCACGGCGCAGACGCAGTCCGGCTACGATCCACCGGCCGGCACGTGGCGGCTGGGGACCACGGTGGACCTCACGGCCCAGCTGCCGGCGGACAATGCCGCGGCGCCCGCGCAGCCGTCCCCCGCCATCGGCAAGCCGTCCGAGCCGTCCGAGCCGTCCGAGCCGTCCGAGCCGTCCGAGCCGTCCGTATCCTCCCGAGCCGGCAACGCGCCCACGACGGCCCCGGCGCCCGTATCCGCCGAACACACGGAATCCACGGTATCCTTTTCCATCCGCCCGCTGGTGGATCTGGCCGTCGGCGTGTGGGCGCTGATCGCGGCGCTGCTGATCGTGCGCATCGCGTGGCGGCAGGGGCGGCTGCGGCGGATGCTTCGCGGCCGGCAGCCCGTCACCGACCCGGCGGTGCTGGCGATGCTGGCGGGGCTGCGGCGCGATGCCGGCCTCCGGCACCCCGTCCGCCTGACGGCGTGCGACGCCACGCCCACCCCGCTGGCGCTGGGCGGCGGCGAGGTGTGCGTGCCGCCGCGCTTCCTGGTGGACCTGGACCCCGAGCAGCAGCGCAGCGCCCTGGCGCACGAGCTGGCGCACGTGGCGCGGCGCGACCCGGCGTGGCACTTCGCCGTGGCCGTCATCGAAGCCGTCTTCTTCTTTCAGCCGCTCAACCGCTTGGCCCGCCTGCGCCTGCGCGAATCCGCCGAGTTCCTGTGCGACGAGTGGGCCGCTCGGCAGACCGGCTCGCCGCTGGGGCTGGCCCGCTGCCTGGCCGAGGTGGCGTCGTGGGTGGCGCCCGGCCGCGCGCCCATCCCCGCCGGCACCATGGCGATGGCCGAGGGCGGATCGCCGGTCGTGCAGCGCGTGCAGCGGCTCACCACGTGGCGCGGCGGATCGCACGAGGGGAATGGGATGATGCGGA
The DNA here is from genome assembly GCA_035635315.1 of Longimicrobium sp. Classification (GTDB taxonomy): domain Bacteria; phylum Gemmatimonadota; class Gemmatimonadetes; order Longimicrobiales; family Longimicrobiaceae; genus Longimicrobium. The sequence goes on along the minus strand of DASQBH010001141.1, from coordinate 4,144 downwards.
TCGTGGCGGCCGCCGCCCTGGTGCTCGCCGTCGCCTTCGCGGCGCCCGCCGTAGCCTCCTCCGGCGAGCGGCGCACGGAAGCCGCGGCGGTCGAGCCGAGGGTGGGAGTGGGGCCGGAGCAGACGGCGGCGGTGGATGACGACACGCTACCCATCCAGACGGTGGTGCAGGACGGCATCATCCGCCATCCCCGGCCCTCGGAGCCGCTGGCGCAGCGCTGGGCGTGGGCGGTGGAGGAGATGGAGTCGCGGCGGATGGCGCGCGCCTGGGTCGCGTGGTCGGCGCCGGCGCCGCTCTCCGCCGGCCCCACCCGAATCGCGGACGCGCCGGGGACGGACGGCGTGACCGTGAACCAGCGCCTGGGCGCCCCGGCGGAGCACATGGTGCTGCTCGCCACCGTGGCCCGCGACGGCCAGGTGGAGTACGTAATGGGGCACAGCGCGGTGGTAGAGCTGGGCCGCCAGCCGATCATCTGGTTGGGCGCGACGACGGACGAGGAGAGCTTTGCGCAGCTGCGGCGCGTTGCCGACGAGCTGCGGGACCCCGAATACCGCGAGGCCGTGATGGAGGTGGTGGGGATGCACGACGCGGCGGGCGTGGTGCCGTACCTGGCCGCCGTGCTGGGCCGCGACGGCAGCAACGGCGTGCGCCGCGAAGCGGCCACCGCGCTGGGCCGCCACCGCAGCGACGAGGCGCTCGCCGCGCTGGAGACGGCCGTGGAGCGCGACGGGTCCAGGGACGTGCGCCGCCATGCGGTGGAGGCCATCGGCCGGATGGGGCACCCGCGCTCCCCCGCCCTGCTGCGCGAGATCGCCACCTCCGCGCAGGACTCCGGCACCCGCCGCCAAGCCACCGAGGCGCTGGGCCAGGGCGGCGGCGAGGACGCGTTCGAGTCGCTGCGCCGCATCGCGCTCACCGAGACGAACGGCGTGGTGGCGCGGCAGGCGGCGGAGTCGATGGGGGGCTACCCCGCCCGGCAGGCCGCCCCCGCGCTCAAGCAGGTCGCCTGGACCGCCGAGCGCCCCGAGGCGGCTCAACAGGCGGCGGAATCGCTGGGCCGCCTTCCGTACCAGTGGACCCTGGTGACCCTGGACTCCATCGCCCGCGCGCACCCGAACCGCCGCGTGGCCCTGCAGGCGGTGGAGTCGCTCGGACGCTACCGCAACGCGTACGTCGACACGTACCTCTCCGTCATCGCGCGCCGCAGCCCGGATCCCGTGGTCCGCGAGGAGGCGCTCGACCAGATCCGCAGCCACATGGGCGGCCGGAGCAGCGGCGGCACCCCGTCCGAGCCAAAGCCCGGGTCCGGGCTTCCCATCGACCTGGATCCAGATCCGGATCCGGACTCCTGAACGACGGCCGGGCGGCCACCGTCCCTCGCGGACGGCTGACCTCACCGCCCGGCGATCCAGACCAAGCACGTACACGCCTGACGAACCGGCGGCGGCCTTCCCTATGGCCGCTGCCCTGACCGGATGCGTCCATGATCGCAGCATCACACAAAACTCGGTGGATGACGGGCGCCGCGCTCGCCCTTTCCTTCGCGCTTCCCGCCACCGCCGCGGCACAGACGCCGGCCGCCGAGACGCGGCAGATCCGCGCCATCCGCACGGAGAGCGCGCCGCAGGTGGACGGGAGGCTGGACGACGCCGTCTGGCGGGAGGCGGCGTGGAACCGCGACTTCACCACCCGGGAGCCGGTGGAGGGCGGGCAGCCCGCCGGCGCCACGGAGGTCGCGTTCGTGGTGGACGGCGGCAGCCTGTACGTGGGGGCGCGGATGCAGGGCGCCGCCCCCGGCGACGTGCGCGCCCAGCTGGCCCGCCGCGACCGCGAGGGCGATGCCGAGCAGCTGGCCGTCTCGCTGGACACCTACCTCGACCGCCGCACCGCCTACACCTTTGCCGTCAGCGCCGCGGGCACCCGCATCGACTACTACCATCCCTCCGATTCCGAGGGGAGCCGCAGCTACTCGTTCGATCCCGTCTGGCAGGCCGAGGCGCGCGTGGACAGCGCCGGGTGGACGGCGGAGATGCGCATCCCCCTTTCCCAGCTGCGCTTTACGGCCGCGGCGGAGCAGGTGTGGGGGGTGAACGTGGTCCGCCGCGTCCCCGCGCGGAACGAGGTGGCGTACTGGACGCTGGTGCCGCGCAGCGAGACGGGGTGGTCGTCGCGGATGGGGCAGCTGGTGGGGCTGGGGGCGCTGCGGCCCTCGCGGCGGATGGAGCTGCTGCCGTACGTGGCGGCGGAGGGCAAGATCGCGCAGCCGGAAGACCCGCGCGACCCGTTCGTCGCCGAGCGCGAGACGGGGATGCGCGTGGGCGGCGACCTGAAGATGGGGCTGGGCCCGTCGTTCACCCTGGAGGCCACCATCAACCCCGACTTCGGCCAGGTGGAGGCAGACCCGGCGGAGGTGAACCTGACGCAGTTCGAAACCTTCTTTTCCGAACGCCGCCCCTTCTTCGTCGAAGGCACGGCGCTGCTGGGGAGCCGCGGGCTGTTCTACTCGCGGCGCATCGGGGCCCCGCCGCCGGGGGTGCCGGACGCCGACTACTTCGACCGCATCGACAACACCACCATCCTGGGCGCCGCCAAGGTCACCGGCCGCACCCGCCGGGGCCTGTCCGTCGGGGCCCTGGCCGCCGTGACCGCGCGCGAGCACGCCGCCACCTTCGACACCGCGGGCGACGCCTTCGGACGCGCGGAGGTAGCGCCCGCGACGGCGTACGGGGTGTTCAGCGTGCAGCAGGAGCTCGGGCGCGACCGGTCGGTGCTGGGCGGCAGCCTGACCGCCGTGCGCCGCGACATCGCCGACGGCAGCCCGCTGGCGGCGCTGGTGCCGGAGCAGGCCGTCAGCGGCATCATCGACGGGCGGCTGCGCTGGGCCGGCGGCCAGTACGACATCAGCGCCTTTGCGGGATACAGCTACGTGACCGGCGACTCGCTGGCCATCCTGCGCCTGCAGCGCTCGTCGCGGCGCTACTTTCAGCGGCCGGACGCGGACCACGTGCAGGTGGATCCCTCGCGCACGGCGCTGGGCGGGCTGCTGCTGGGCATCAACCACAGCCGCAACAGCGGAAAGCACTGGCTGTGGGACGTGGACTACACCGAGCAGCACCCGGGGCTGGAGCTGAACGACATTGGCCAGCAGGGATCCGCCGACAACCGCTTTCTCTCCGGCGACATCCGCTACCGCGAGACGCAGCCCGGGCGCCTGTTCCGCCGCTACGAGATCGGCCTGTACGAGGAGAACACCTGGAACTTCGACGGCATCCTGAACCAGCTCGCCTACGGGGTGCTGGGGAGCGCGGTGCTGCGCAACTTCTGGAGCGTGGAAGGCGGCGTGATCCGCCTGCACCGCGCGCTGAGCGACGACCTTACGCGCGGCGGCCCGCTGATGGGCACCGGCGCGGGGTGGCGGGTGGAGAGCGCGCTGTACGGGAACCCGGCGAACCGCACCCGCTGGGAGCTGGCCGTGAACGCGCAGCGTGACGAGCTGGGCGGATGGAGCACCGACGTGGGCGGCGACCTCTCCTTCCGCCCCGGGCCGCGCTGGGAGCTCTCCTTCGATCCGCTCTGGCTTCGCGCCGTCAACGCGCGCCAGTACGTGGCGGAGCGCGACGGCGGCACGGCCGCCACCTTCGGACGGCGCTACGTGTTCGCGTTCGTGGAGCGCAGCGAGGTGCGCGTCCGCATCCGGCTGAGCTACGCCCTGTCGCCGGACCTTACCCTGGAGACGTACGCGGAGCCGTTCGCCAGCAGCGGCCGCTACTACGACCACGGCGAGCTGCGCGCCGCCCGCAGCCGCGAGCTGCGCACCTACGGCCAGGAGGGGACGACGATCACGTTCGATCCCGCCACGGGCCAGCGCCAGGTGACGGACGGGGCGGCCGCCTTCGCCCTCCCCAACCGCGACTTCGACGTGCGCTCGTTCCGCAGCAACGCCGTGCTGCGGTGGGAGTGGCGCCCGGGAAGCACGCTGTTCGTCGTCTGGCAGCAGAACCGCGGCCGCGAGTCCGCGGAGTGGAGCCGCGCAGCCCCCGGCGACCTGTTCGACTCACTGACCGCCCGCGGCGACAACTACCTGGCGCTCAAGGCGACGTACTGGCTGCCGGTGCGGTGAGGGTGATGGGGTGATGGGGTGATG
>DASQBH010001140.1:0-2223 GCA_035635315.1 Longimicrobium sp. | reverse complement strand
CCTGCTCCGCGCCGCGGGCGCGGGATGGACCGGCGTGCGCGGCGGCACCGGCGGGGCGCACGCCGTCGTGCTTCCGGAGCTGCGGACGGGGGAGCTCGCGCGGCTCTGGGCGCGGACGCGCCGCGGCCTCTCCGCCGCGCCCTCGCGCGACCCCGCCTCGCTGTGCGCCCGGTACGGCGCGGAGGGCGGATACCGGCTGCTGGGCGTGTACGAGGGCGGCGTGCTGGCCGGCTTTGCCGCCGTGCGCCCCCCGCGCGCGGACGGCGACCCGCGGCTGGGGGGTGCGCGCGTGGCCACCGTCTCGGAGCTGGTGGTGCCCGTCGACCGCCCCGCCGTGCTGCGGGCGCTGCTGCGGGGCGCCGAGACCGTGGCCCGTTCGCTGGAGGCCGACGCCCTGCTGTGCACCGCGTCCCACCCCGCCGCGCGCGACGCCCTGCGGCGCCGGGCGTACCTTCCCTTCCCCGGCAACGTGCACCTGCTGCTGCGCGAGCCCCCCGGCACCGCGCCCCTTCCCCGTGCGCTCTCCGCCTGGTGGCTCACCCGCGGCGACAGCCACGCCGACGAGGTGTTCTGATGTCCGACCCGACCGTCTTTCCCGGGGGAAAGCGCTTTGCCTTTTCAATCCTGGACGACACCGACGTGGCGACGGTACAGAACGTGGAGCCGCTGTACCGCCTGCTCGACGAGCTGGGGATGCGCACCACCAAGACGGTGTGGCCGCTGGCGTGCCCCGAGGGAAGCCGCGACTTCGCCCAGTCGCAGACGCTGGAGGACCCCGAGTACCTGGACTTCGTACGCCGGCTGCGCGGCCGCGGCTTCGAGATCACCTGGCACGGGGCCACCATGGAGGCCAGCGAGCGAGAGCGCACGGCGCGGGGGCTGGAGCGGTTTCGCGAGCTGCTGGGCGAGTACCCGCGCATTCACGCCAACCACGCCTACAACCGCGAGAACCTGTACTGGGGCCCGGACCGGGTGGACCAGCCGCTCCTCAAGGCCGTCATCCAGCGCGCGCTTCCCACGCCGGAGGGCTTCTACGCCGGCCACCGCGAGGAGTCGCCGTACTGGTGGGGCGACCTGGCGCAGCGCCACGTGGAGTACGCGCGCAACCTCACCTTCGACGAGGTGAACCTGGCCCGCATCAACCCCTCCATGCCCTACCGCGACCCGGCGCGGCCCCTGGTGCGCTGGTGGTTCAGCTGCAGCGACGCCGAAGACCGCGACGAGTTTGCCGAGCTGCTGCGCCCCGACCGGCAGGAGCGGCTGGAGCGCGAGGGCGGGTGGTGCATCGTGGCCACGCACCTGGGCAAGGGGTTCGTGAAGGACGGCGAGGTGGACCGCCTGGTGCGCCGGCGCCTGGCGATGCTGGCCGCCCGCGACGGATGGTTCGCGCCGGTGGGGGAGATCCTGGACTTTCTCCGCGCCCGGCGCGCCTCCGAAGAGCTTCCGCCCGAGGAGTGGGACCGCATGCAGTGGCGGTGGGCGCGCGACATCGTGCGGCGCAAGCTGCGGCACAGCCGGCGGCGCGAGGAGGGGCTGAGGGCGTGAGGAAGGCAGGGGACAGGGGACAGGGGACAGGGGACAGGGGACAGGGAATAGGGAATAGGGAATAGGGAATAGGGAATAGGGAATAGGGAATAGGGAATAGGGAATAGGGAATAGGGAATAGGGAATAGCGGGCCCCGCACGGCCGGGCAACGTGCGGGGCTTTGCGCTGCCCAGCGGTCCGGATCTGTCATTTCGAAGGAGCGCCGCGCGGAACCATCCGCCGTGAAGAACCCGGCGCGCGACTGAGAAATCTACTCCCGGTCTCCTCGTGGCCTGTCGCGCGCCCCGCACCGGCCCTGTCCGGCGCCCGCGCGGCCTCACCTCCGGAGCGGGCTGCCGCGTCTGCCCTCGCGCGATCCGACGCTGGATTCCTCTGCCCTGCAACCGGGGGAGCGAGGGCAGTCTACGGTGTGGCCGGGTTTCGGAATGACAACCGTTCCTCTGCTCGGCGTCGCACGCGCAATTCCATCCTCAAAATCCGCAACTGTCGCGGGAGCGCAACACGATCGCGCCTCCTGCGGCGAGAGAAAGCGCGCTGGTACGCGGCGGAGATGCAGCTCGCGCGGCGGGCCGCCCGTTTGCGACGCACGCGCATCGACCGGAACCATCCGCCCCTTCCCAGACGGATCGCCACCCCGCATGTCCACCTCGTCCTTGCACTCTCTGCACATCGACCCC
>DASQBH010001139.1:0-6413 GCA_035635315.1 Longimicrobium sp. | reverse complement strand
TGCAGTCCGTGCGCAACCCGCCCACCATCGCCGACGGCCTGCGCACGCCGTCGCTGGGCCGCATCACCTTTCCCCTGGTCCGCGACCACGTGGCCGACATGCGCACCGTCAGCGAACAGGGGATCGTCGAGGCCATGCGCTTCCTGTGGACGCGCCTCAAGATCGTCGTCGAGCCCTCCGGCGCCGTCCCCCTGGCCGCCCTGCTGGCGGATCCGGATGCATTCCGCGGAATGCGCATCGGCATCATCATCAGCGGCGGCAACGTGGACCTGGCCAACGCCTGCCACCTGTTCGGCGGGTAGCTCTGCGAGGAGCCGGCTTGCCCAGTCCGCGCAGGCGGACTTCGTGAAGTTCCAGCCGCGGTTTCAACCGCCCGGGGACGGAGCCGGCTACAGGCACCTCCGGCAAAGATGAAGCGCGCGCCGGAGGCATCTCCGGCGCGCGCTTCCGTTCATTCACCGATCCTCGTCACCGTCCCGACGCGACCTCCGTACCGGTGCGCGGGAGGCGGGCGTAGTCCTGCACCATGCGGACAAAGCCGGCGCGGTGCTCGCCGGGGTCGTCGGCCAGGGCGCCGCGGGCCAGCGACAGCACGTCGTCCAGGCTGGCGCGGCCGCGGTGCTCCGACTCGCGCAGCAGCATGCCGAACGCCGCCACCGCCGCCGCAAAGCGGAAGTCGTCCGACACCCGCCCCAGCCGCTGCGGCACCCGCACCGGGTGCGAAAGGAGCACGCTCTCCTCGCCGTCCGGGCGCTTGTAGCGGATGTTGACGTTCATCATCTCCCCCGCGAACGCCGACACCGGCTGGGTGCTGGGGCGCTGGTAGCGCAGCGGGTCCACCCCGCCCACGCGCACGTCGCTGTCGGCGCCCACCGGCACCACCTCGTACAGCGCGGTCACCGAGTGGCCGGCGCCCAGCTCGCCCGCGTCCTTGCGGTCGTCGTTGAAGTCCTCGGCGCGCAGCAGGCGGTTCTCGTAGCCGATCAGCCGGTACGCGTGCACCTGCGCCGGGTTGAACTCCACCTGCAGCTTTATGTCCCTGGCGATGGTGAACAGCGTGCCGCCCATCTCCTGCACCAGCACCTTGCGCGCCTCTGCCAGGCCGTCGATGTACGCGTAGTTGCCGTTGCCGTGGTCGGCGATCTGCTCCATCCGCGCGTCGGCCAGGTTCCCCGTGCCGAAGCCGAGGACGGTGAGAAAGGTGCCCTGCGCGCGCTTTTCCTCGATCAGCTGCACCAGCTCGGCCTCGCTGCTGGTGCCCACGTTGAAGTCGCCGTCCGTGGCCAGGATCACGCGGTTGTTGCCGCCGCGGATGTGGCTGCGGCGCGCCACGTCGTACGCCAGCCGGATCCCCTGCGCGCCGGCCGTCGATCCGCCCGCCTCCAGCTGCTCGATGGCGTCCAGGATGGTCTCCCGCCGGTCGCCCGGCGTGGACTCCAGCACCAGCCCCGCCGCGCCGGCGTAGACCACCAGGGCCACGCGGTCGCGCGCGGACAGCTCCTCCACCAGCAGGCGCAGCGACGCCTTGACCAGCGGCAGCTTGTCGGGCGACTGCATGGACCCCGACACGTCCACCAGGAACACCAGGTTGCTGGGCGGAAGCTGCGCCCGCGGCATCCGGCGCCCCTGGATGCCCACGTGCACCAGGCGGTGCTGCGGGTTCCACGGCGCGGCGCCCACCTCGGTCACCACCGCGAACGGGTGCGGGCCGCGCGGATCGGGGTAGTCGTACGAGAAGTAGTTCACCATCTCCTCGATGCGCACCGCGTCGCGCGGGGGCGCCTGGCCGTCGCGAATGAAGCGGCGGACGTTGCTGTACGACGCCGGGTCCACGTCGATGCCGAAGGTGGAGAGCGGGTTGTGGGCGACCGCCAGGAACGGGTTCTCCACGATGCGGTTGTACTCCTCGGTGTTGAACCGCCCGCCGCTCCCGCTGTGGGTGGTGATCTGCACCACGCCGCTGGCCGCCTGCGCGCCGTACAGCGACGCGGCCGCGGCCCCCTTCACCACCTCCACCTGCGCCACGTCCGCCGCGTCCAGCTGCGACAGGTCGGCCACGATCACCCCGTCCACCACGTACAGCGGCTCCTGGGCGCGTCCGGCGGCGTTGATGCTCCTGGGTCCGCGCAGCAGGATGCTGGGCGCCACGCCGGGTGCCGCACCACCCGCCAGAGCGCCGGGCACCTTGCTCTGGATGGCGCCCGCGGCGGTGGTGGGGGGCCCCGGGACGCCGGCGGCGTGCACGCTGCTGACCGTGGCCGGAAGCGGCCTCCGCTGCACTGCGGCCGCGGTTCCCGTCACCACCACGTCCTCCAGCAGGATCATCTGCGCCGCCATCACGAAGTCCTGCGTCAGCGCGGCGCCGGGCGCCAGGGTAATGCTGCGCGATACCGGCGCCAGCCCCTGGCGCGAGGCCGTGATCTGCACCACCTGGCCGGCGCGGATGTGCGCGGCGGGGATCACCAGCCGGTACCGGCCGTCCACGGTGCTGCTGGCGCCCGCGTTCAGCGACTGGATGCGCACCAGCACCGCGGCCTCGGGCTGCCCCTGCGCGTTGGTCACGCGCCCGGTGACGACGGCGGGCTCCTGCGCCGCCGCCGTGCGCGCGGCCAGCAGGGCCAGCAGGGTGAACAGCGTACGGACAAAGGCTCGTTTCATGGCAGGCTCCCTTTACGGGTGATGAGGATGGCGAATTCCGTCTGCTCGAGCGCCGCCGGGTTCCTCCCTTCTGTGCCGGGGGTGGATGGACACACCTCACCTGGGTGCCGGTGAATCAACGTCACCAGCCGTCCACTGTGTGACAGGCGGCGTGTGGGAGGGACGAGCGGTGCGCGGGCGGTGTGCCGCCGGATCCAGGGCAGGAAACGCGACCGGGCGCGCAGCCATGAGGGGTGCGCGCCCGGACAATATCTGTTACTTTATTCGTATCACCTGAAGATTAAGCTGCGGAAAACCGCAAATTCACGAATGCGCAAGCCCCCTCGTGCCCCGTGCGTAACGGTCCGATGGGAGCGTACGCTTTGTAACGTCGCCAGTAGCAACGACTTACGACATTTTCTGCTTTTCCGCACCGGAACGGTGCGGAGGGCCGGATCTGTCGGGAAAGATGCGGTATCTGTCGGGTAGGGTGAGTTGGTGGGAATGGGATTCCCCTAGCTTCTGCCCAGGCGTGAACCCCACGCCTTTTTTACGTCCCTCCGTTGGAGAAGCACCTTATGAAGATCCGCGGCCTGCTCGCGGGCCTGCTGGTGGCCGCCGCCCTGTCCGGCTGCACCAGCTCCGCCACCGCCCCCGAGAAGATTCCCTCTGCTCCGGCCGCGTTCAACGAAACGCCGCCCCCCGACACCACCAACCGTGGTGGCGGCGGAATGGGCTCCGGCAACTAGGCTCCCACCAGCGCACTGCCGGCGGGCCGGGTAAGCGCCTCGACGAAGGCATCTGCCAGACGCGTGGCGGAGGGGCGCGGCGGGTTGGCCTGCGCGCTCAGCCCGGCCAGGATGGACTCCAGCGCCGCTTCGGCGGCCAGCACCACGCGGCCCTCCCGGCGCTCCGTTGCCAGCTGGAGGGCGCGGGTCGCGAACTCCTGTGCCAGCTGCCACTCCCGCAGGCTCGCGGCCCCGTACGCCACACCCAGCAGCGCGCGCGCGGCGGCATCCTCTCCCGCCCCGGCCAGCAGCCCCTCCACGGCGCGCCGCGAACGCTCGAACGCCGGACGGTCCTCCGCGCCGCCGGCGGAGCGGGCCACCAGGCCCAGCACCAGCGCCTGCTCCGCCGGCGCGTCGAAATGCGGCTCGAGCGCCTGCGCCAGCCGCAGCGCATCGCCAAAGAAGCCTTCCAGCATCCAGTGGTACGCCACGTCGTAGGCAAGGCGCGGTACCCGGGAGTTCCCCTCGCCGTACGCGCGGAACGCCTGCTCGGCCAGGGTCTCGGCCCGGGGGCCGGCGCCGGTCTCCACCTCGCTCAGGAACAGGTCGTGGTAGGCGCTTCCCTGCAGGTCTGCCAGGTCGTGCCGCAGGGCCGCGCGCAGGCAGCGCACGTGGGCGCGCTTGGCGGTGGGAAAGTTCCCCTTCTGCACGTTCAGGTTGCCCACGCCCGAATAGCCCAGCGCGTACGTGCGCCAGTCCGCGGAGCGCCGGGCCTGCACGATGGCGCGGCCGAACCAGCTTTCGGCGCGGTCGTACTCGGCGCGGCGGCGGGCCAGGCGGCCCACGGCGTACGCCAGCGCGGCCACCTGCGGCGCGGAGAGCGCGGCGGCCTGCATGAACTCCAGCGCCGTGGCCAGCGCGCCCCGCTGCTCCGCCCAGACGCTGATGCGGCGGCAGGCGTTCACCACCCGCCCCACGTCCATCCCCCCCGGCGACTCCAGCAGCCGCACCATTATCGAGAGGGGCGCCGCGATCTCGGCATCCACCTCCAGCCGCGACAGGTCGGTCTCGCGAACGTCTGCGGCGCCCCCGCTGAACAGGGCGCCGCGGCTGGCCGCCGGCGTGGCGGCCCACAGCGTGATGTTGCGCACGGAGCGCCAGAGCAGCACCCCCAGGTCACCCGGCACTTCGTCCAGGATTCCAAGGGCGGGCATGCTTTCGGCGCCGCGGGTGAGCGCGGGGGGGATGCGGGTTCGCCGGGACGGCACGGGGCGGGGGGAGCGGGTGGGGGTAATCAAGGGCATGTCGCCAAACGAACGGAAGACGGCGCAACGGTTTACGACTGTAAACGCTTCCGACCGTGGAATGTTCCGTAAGAGAGCGATTCGCGCAACCCCTTTGTCGCGAAACGCCCTTCAACCCCCGTAGACGACCCCGTGTTTCCGTGGGTCACGGGGGACCATGCCCTCGGCGCACCAGGGTTACGGGGCGGCGGGCGTTCCGGTTTCCTTTCCTGCACATGCGATCCGGGGATGGCGCACTGCGCGTCCCCGTTACCCCGCTGTCACGATGGTGTGCGCGGCGCCGGCCAGCACCGGCGCCACTTCAACGAAGCTGCCGCCGGCGCCCGCCATGGTGTCGAACGACTCGAAGCTCGTCATGGCGAAGAGCAGGCAGACCAGGGCGTCGCGGCGCGCGGCGGGCGGGGTGCCGTGCCGCTCTTCCATCCGCTCCAGCAGGGTGCGGATGCCGCGGCGGCGCCGGTCCTCGCGCAGCGCCAGGGCGCGGGCCACGTCCGGCTGCAGCGCCGCCAGGGCGTGCAGCCGCCGCTTGACGGTGCGGTCCGCGGAGTAGTAGCGCGCCAGCACGTCGAACATGGTCCGCAGCCCGTCCAGCGGGTCCGGCTGGCGGAACGCCCTGGCCATCCCCTCGATGCCGTGAATGCCGCCCCGCCGGGCAAGCGCGTCGAACAGGGCCTCCAGAACGGCGTCCTTGGCGCCGAATTGGTTGTACACCGTCATCCGCGCCACGCCCGCCCGCCGCGCCACCGCGTCCACGGTGAACGCGCTCACGCCCACGGGGTCCGCCAGCAGGGCGTGGGCGGCCGCAACGATGCGCTCCCGCGTGGCTTCGGCGGCCTCGCGGCGCAGGGAGCTGTTGTAGGGCCGTGGGCTCATCCGCATCTCCGCCGTTGTGAATTGATTGTACTGTACGCACAGTCAATCCAATCCACAACACCCCCGGTCGTGCGGGGGGCCACCTCATGGACGGAGACGGGACGATGGAGAGCTACGCGGTGCTGCTGGGGCTGCGGCTGGCGCACGTGGTGGGCGGGGCGATGTGGGTGGGCGCGGCGGTGATGCTGGCGGGCTTCGTGGTTCCCGCGGCGCAGGGGCCGGACGCCGGGGGCTTCATGCAGCGGCTGATGGTGGGCCGCCGCGCGCAGGGGTACCTGATGGCCACGGCGCTCCTCACCATCCTTTCCGGGATCGCCCTTTTCGCGCGGATGGAGTCGCTCACGGACGGCGGCTTCTCACGCACGGCGCCGGGGATGGCGTTCGGGATCGGCGGGGTGGCGGGCGTGGCGGCGCTGCTGACGGGCGCGCTGGTCAACGGCCCCGCCGCCCGCCGGCTCGCGGAGCTGGGCGCCCGCCTGCGCGCCGAGTCGCGCCCGCCCAGCGCGGGCGAAGCCGGCTTGATGGCGCGGCTGCAGACGCGGATGCGCTGGGCCTCGCGCACCGCCATGCTCCTGCTGGTGACGGCGGTCGCGTGCATGGCCATCGGCCGCTACGTGTGATGCTGAATCCCGCGGAAGGCTTGGGATCAGCCTGACGTGACTCGTGAGGCGCTCCGGCACTGCGCGATGAGCTGTCATTTCGAAGGAGGCGCCGCACCGCACCTTCCCTCATCCGAATCTTGAGCGCCGACTGAGAAATCTACTCGCCCGGTCTGGTGGCCCGTCGCGCGCCACGGCACTGGCCCTGTCCGGGTGCGACGCGACCGCGAGTCCTGCGCGGCTGCCGCGTCCGACCTCCAGCAGTCGGACGA
>DASQBH010001138.1:0-5257 GCA_035635315.1 Longimicrobium sp. | reverse complement strand
GAGGTGCTGAGAACCAGTGCCCCCGGGGTGATGGTTCCCGCGGGTGTGCTCACGTTCATTGGATAGAGAAGGGATCATGGGACTCGACTGGAATCCAGGGAACAAGCCAAAGCCCGGCTTCGAGAAGGAATTCGAGCACTTGTTTTACGTGCTTCAGAAGAAGCGCACGCTCTTTCGCCGCAGGCGAACTGCGCGATTCCAGGAGATCTCGATCTCTGCGTTCGAAACGCTGAACGCGCCGCAGGTGGGTCACAGCAGCGAGGCAGATGCCTGGGCGCTGGATCAGTACGGCAACGCACCGAGGGATGTATCGCAAGAGGTCTGGCTGCAACAACTTACCGGGTTCCATGTGGTCGATCTCGTTCCGCCCTGCGACGGGATCCCCAGGTTCTCGAATGGTTCTGCCGGTGGATACGTGGAGCCTTTCTCCTTTCGTGCGCAGTTTCTCACGGATTGTGAATACATCATCGGTCCCGGATTGCTCGGGTCCGCGTATCAGTCAAAGTTGCCGGCCGATTTTCGCTCCTACGGAGAGGCACTCATGGGCAAGTTCCACGAGTTCGTGCAAGAACGAGGACTGGATCCTGCCAACCTCGCATCCGACGATCCGGAGAGCGCGGCGTTTCACGCGGACGTCGTGGGCTCGGCGGCACGCTGGTGCCTGTTCTGGTCGCGACGTGGGCACGTTCTGGAGGCTTACTGGTAGGCGTTCGACGGCTGGCCCGAGCGCGTGTCCGATTACCGGTGCAGGTGCCATCCATGAGCGCTCATTCCTTGACCCGCAAGAGCGGCCGTGCTCACGGTGCGCCCTCCGCCTGCGGCCATGGAAGCCGCAGCCTGGCGCAGATCATCCGCACACGCCAGCACCGCCTCCGCCACAAACACGTCCATCGCCAATTCCTCCTCCGGCGCCACGCGCGCCAGCTTTATGCTGGGGTTTGCGATGGCCTCGAACGCACCGAAGCGGTCCGGCAGCATCGGGCATCCCGAGCACCGCACTAACCCGCTGGTCACGCACGACGGCGTGCGCTGCTACACCGGCGTCCCGCTGTTCTCGCACGGGAGACGCGGAGGCGGGAGTTCTCTCCTGTCTCCGTCCCGTTTCTTCTCAGCCTCTCGCCCTCCCCACAAGTTTCCTTGCTATTCGCGTCGGCACTGAGCATTGTTGGCCGCCGGTCCTGGCGATCGGCGGTGCCATTTTCATCATCCTGTCATCCGGAGCAAGATCATGAACAAGCTGAGGCTGGACCTGGACGCGTTGCAGGTGGAATCCTTCCATCCCGCGGCGCTGGACAACTGGGAAGGCACCGTACACGGCGCGCAGGACAAGCTCTCCGCCGGGGAGAATACGCAGTGCGGCGGCGTGCAGACGTGCGGCGACGGCTGCAACAAGGTCTCGGCCGGCGCTGTCACGGAGTGCGGCGGCGTCCAGACGTGCGGCGCCGGCTGCCCGCCCACGGCCGGGGGTGACACGAAGTGCGGCGGCATCCAGACGTGCGGCGCCGGCTGCAAGGCGTGATGCGGGCGCCCCGCCCGGACCACGGCCGGGCGGGGCGGTAGCAACCACTGCCATTCACGCGAAGACGCGGAAGAACGGAGAACTGCACCTGGCCGCAGTTCTCCGTTCTCCGCATCAGCAACTTTCCGCCAGAGGGCCAATCTTCATGGCGCTGTGTGGCCGTGCGGACTATCCTTGCCCGGCTGGCAGCTCAGCAACTCCCTGATGGCCGCGCCGCCAGGGTGTGGAATCCTCTCCTCGTCGACGGGAAGACTGCTTCGATGGCCTGCATCTTCTGTGAGATCGTCGCGGGGCGGGCACCGGCCAGCTTTGTCCACCAGGATGAGCTCGTCGCGGCGTTCATGACGCTGCAGCCAACCGCGCCGGGAGAGTGCCTCGTAATCCCCAGGGCGCACGTGGATCACTTCACGGACCTTCCCGATGCGACGGCCCAGCACATCATGGGGGTCGCGCAGCGGATCGGCCGCCGCGTCCGCGAGGTCTTTCGCCCGGAGCGCGTCGGCTTTCTGGTACATGGCTACGGGGTGGCGCATGCGCACCTGATCATCGTGCCGCAGCAGGGGCCGCACCACCTTACCTCCGACCGCTTCGCACGCATCGTGGGGGACCGCATCGTGTTCGACCTGTCGCGTACCCCGATCGCAGATCGCGCCGTGCTGGATGCGCATGCGCGGCTGCTCGTCGCGGAGGAAGCGGCAGTGGGTGGCTCCAGCTGAAGGCGAGAATGAGCTGCTCGGCTCCATCAAGAGTTCAAGGCGCGCAGAGCTGTGGCTGGCTTCACGGCGGGGCAGGGACAATGAACGCGTTGACGCGGGCGAGATGGCCGGGTTATCATGCAACATGAAATTTCATGAACGCGAGGCCGCATGATCAACCTGAAAGACATCCACTCGCTCTCGGACTTTCAGCGCAACGCGCGGGAGTATGTGGAGCGTCTGCGTGAAACCGGGCGTCCTGAAGTCCTGACGGTGCACGGGCAGGCAGAGCTCGTCGTCCAGCACGCCGATGCCTACCAGAAGCTGCTGGATCTGGCGGCGCACGCATCCGCGATCGTGGGGATTCAGCGGGGACTCCAGGGGATGTACCAGGGCACCGGCGAAGACGCCGAGGACGCGTTCGCGTCGCTGGAGCGTGAGCTCGGGGTCGCGGAGCCGGCGTAGTGTTCCGGGTCCGGATCGAGGCAGAGGCGAAGGACAATCTCCGGGAGCACTACCAGAACCCGCGGTCACGAAATCCTGGTTCCGAGTATCCCAACCGCTGGTTCGCCGGGATTCGCGCGGCCATCCGTGATCTGGCCACATCCGCCCAGGGATGCGGACTCGCGTACGAGGACCGCTTCTTCGCCGAAACCATTCGCCAGCGCCTCTTCGACTCGTACAAGATCCTGTTCGTGATCCGTGAGGATCGTGTGCACGTGCTGCACATCCGCCACCCGGCACAGGATCCGGAAGATCTGATCGGGTGATCGGGGCACAGCGCTGGCGGCGTTCATGACGCTGCAGCCGACCGCGCCGGGAGAGTGCCTCGTAATCCCCAGGGCGCACGTGGATCACTTCACGGACCTTCCCGATGCGACGGCCCCACCGCGGATCGCTCCGTGCTGGATGCGCACGCCCGGCTGCTTGCCGGCGACGCGGAACCCCCGCCGAGGGATGGCAGCGCTGGGGAGGGGATCACCGCGGATCGGCAGCCTCTCCAGTAGACCTGCGACGGCGACCAGGCAGCAGCTTCTTCGCGAGCGCTCCCTCAGAGGGTGTAAGTTGACTTCCTGAGGGAGCGCGCCGCGTGGAATCTGAACCTGCACAGCCAGGTTGCGCGCGTCCGAAGGACCTCGTCTGCCCCTCGCGCGGGCTGGCTCCTGGAAACGGAAGCCAACTCCACAGTTCTGCCGGCGAGGTCCTTCGGTCGGCGCCAAAGCTTTTTCGTACCAGCAGGGTGCAGAGCAGCGCCTCCCTCAGGAAGTCAACGCTCGTGTTGGGAAGTCCAGAGGTTTAGCGACACCCTCTCAGGAAGTCACGGTTCTTTTTGCGGATTCGGTATGAGCGAAGACGAGGTCCTGTCACATTTCCGCGCGCGGCGCCTTCAGGGCGAAGCGGTGCCTCCGGACGTTACGATCCTGCTTGCCCACCACCGGGAGTTGTCCCAGCGTATCGGGGTACAGCTGAATTGGGATGAGGGCTGGGCGCCGTGGCTCGATACCCGCCATCTGCGGCAGGAAGAGCTCGAGGATCGGCAGGTCGCGGCAAACATCCGGGCAGGTGCGGAGATTTGCGGACACATTGCCTTCATTGCCGCGCACGAGGACGGCGAGTATTACGGCTACTGGCGCGGTGTCGAGGATCGTCCCGTCTCCAGTTCACCTCTCGTGCGCCTGGACAACGAGGGGCAGTTCCGGCTATGCGGAGGCAATACTTTCGCCGAGGCGTTGCTCGAGCGGACGTACGACGAAGAAGACTTCGACGAGCTGAAGGATTGGTTGGTATCGCTCGGCATTCCGATCGAGGCCCAAACAATCGAAGATCTGGCCGATCCCGCGGTAGCGCGGAACCCGCGCCACCTCCACGAGGAGCTGTACCGACAGTATCTTGGCTAGAGCCAGGGATCTCAGCCGCACGCCGGGGCGTTTCGTCCGCATCGCCGCCGCATCATCATCGATCCCCTCAACATCGTCCATGACCCTGGAAGACCAGTTGGCTAACCCACGTCCTGCACGGTGGCCCTATCTGCTGGCGCCCGTGCCGGCGCTGGTGGTGGGCGTGCTCACCATGCGGATGTCCGATGTGCCCGCGGCGCTGTGGGGGCAGAATCTCGCCGCGTGGGCGGTGGGCACGCTCCTGTGCCTCGGCTTGTGGCGAACCCGGAGCTCGCCTGGGCGAGGGAGGTGGTTCGATCTCGCCGCCGTGCTTACGCTGGCGGCGCTGGCCGCGACACTGCTCGCGCCGGGTGTGGACGGGGTGCATCGCTGGGTGCCGCTCGGGCCGGTGCGCCTTCATGCAGCCGCGGTCGTCCTTCCCCTGCTGCTCGTCGCGATGCAGGGCCTGGCGCAGGCGCGAGGATGGTGGATCTCCACCGGGGTGGCCGTGGGCGCGGCGACCGTCCTGTTGCTGCAACCCGATGCCGCACAGGCCACGGCCTTTGCGGCAGGGTGCCTGGTTCTGCTGCTCCCCCTGGCGGGGCGAGATCCGCTGCGGCTGATCTGTCTTCTGTCTTTGCCTCTCCTGGCGGGACTGACGTGGCTGCGACGGGATCCGCTTGCGCCGGTTTCCTACGTAGAGGGCATCGTTGGTCTGGCCGCGGGTCTGGGAGCGGGCTGGACCGTGGCGGCGGCGGTCTCGCTGCTGGTGCTGCCGCTCCCGTTCTTTCTCGCCGGCCGGGGAGCCGTAAAGCACGCGGCCCTCGCGTTGGGCACGTACGTAGCGATCACGCTGCTGGCTGCGTTCCTCACGGGGAACTTTCCGGTTCCGGTAGTGGGCTACGGCGTCTCACCGATCCTTGGATATCTCGCGGGCCTCGGCGTCCTGATGCGTGCCGCACCGCGGGACGGGTAGGTGCCGGTCAGCACCCCGCAAACCGCCGACGGTGCGGCGCTGGCCGAAGCCGGGGGATGCGGTGCGAGGGGGCGGCCGAGCACACCCGGACGGTGCCCAGCCTGTTGGCTCCGCGTGGTGCAGGTCAAAGATGAGCGAGTTGGGCCAGATGTTCGAACAGCACAGGAGCGCCAGCACATGAAAGACGAGT
>DASQBH010001137.1:0-2251 GCA_035635315.1 Longimicrobium sp. | reverse complement strand
GGACAGTTCCGGGTGCCGCAGCTGCATGCGCCGCTCACGCACCCGCCGCTCGGGCGTCCAGCCGGGCACCGTCTGTGTGCGCCGGTCGCTCCCGGCGCGCTTGGGCGAGTAGACCCGGTGCGGCGGAACGTCCCACGCCGTCCAGGCGGTGCCCCGTGAGTCGATGAATTCGCGAAGTGCCATTTCCTCGCTCGTCGCAGTGAAAGGTGCAGCCGGTTTTCTGATGCAAGCTGCATACCTGCAAACACTTAGCGCAATCTGTTCCCCCGCCTGTGCCTGCGGATCTTCCGCCAAATTCAGCGCCGGGTGATGCGGAACGTCTCCAAACATGTGGAAAACGGCTGGCGCGAGGATTGCTGCATCCCATCTGTGTCGCAGATGGCGGCGTCGCTGTACAGCGAGGGAGAGATCGATGGCGATTCGCGTGTTCCGCGATCCTGAGGGGCGGGAGTGGCAGGTGTGGGACGTGGTGCCCAGCCGCGAGCTGGAGCCCGGCTCCCGCCGGCGCCACTACCTGCCGCCGGAGATGGCGGAGGGCTGGCTCTGCTTCGAGGCGGCCGACCAGAAGCGCCGCCTTACCCCGTTCCCCATGGACTGGGAGCAGAAGGACGACGACTTCATGCACCTCCTCTGCCGCTCGGCCGAAGTCGTCACTCCCCGCGCTCCGCAGCGGACCGGGGCCGACGGCGCGCAGCGGGTGGGCGAGGAAGTATCGGAAGCGGCCTGACACCCTTCTCGTGGGCAAAACGGGGAACGCTCGGGCAGGTCGGGTCCGTCCGTTCGAAGGAGGCGCCGCGGATTCGCCGACGGCGGGTTGTCCGACTGGCGGTATCCTTCCTTGATGGATCTGCTGGTGCCTGCGTCGTCTGCGGATCCGGCAGATCAACGAAAGCGGCCCCCGGCGCTGAGCCGGGGGCCGCTGTTCTTTCGCCTGCGCCGCGTTGCGTTACGACAGGCGCCGGGGCTCGCCCTCGACGGCGGGCTCGGCCGGCAGGGCGGCGGCCTGCGCGGGAACCGCGGGCTGCGCCAGGTAGTTCTGCTGTGCATTCGCCTGGATGGACTGCTCGTCCACGCCGTTCAGCGCACGCTTGAAGTCGCGAATGCCCTTGCCCATCCCGTTCGCCAGCTCCGGCAGCCGCTTGGCGCCGAACAGAAGCAGCATGACGAAGAAGATCAGGACAAGCTCGAAAGGACCAAGACCGAGACCCATCGTTACCTCGCTTGAAAAGAGCGGAAGCGGCAGCCCGCGTGAAACAGCACTCGAAAATCCGGCACCCGGACGGGCCTGAAGGCAGGGCTGCCTGGCAGGGCGTGTGCCGAAGTACACGTAAGATAACGGCTTGCCCCCCTTGCGACAACCATGCCGAATCTTTTTCAGGCAAACCCGAAGTCCTTGTCAGGAAGAGCCTTACGGCCCATCGACCTCTTCCCGGCCGCCATCGCCGCGGCCCAGGGAGGCCTCCAGCGTCCGGATCGCCTCCCGCACGCGCCCCGGCAGCGGCGCCTTGCGCCCGGCCGCGTAGTCGTACGCCACCAGCGTCCCGCCCCCCTCCGCCGCCACCTGCCCCTGCGCGCGGCTCACGATGCGGTACTCCTGCGTAAAGCGGTCCTCCCCCACCTCCGTGACCCGCGCGCCGACCACCACGGTGTCGGGGTACTCCACCGGCCGGCGGTAGCGCGCCTGGGTGGAGGCCAGGATGGGCCCCACCTGCTGCTCCGCGCTCAGCTCCCGGAACCCGATGCGCTCCAGGTACGCGATCCGCGCGCCCTCGAAGTAGGTAAAGAAGACCGCGTGGTTCACGTGGCGAAAGTAGTCCATCTCTGCCCACGCCACCGGCCACTCCACCACCACCGGAAACTCCGCCCGCAGCCGCCGCTCCGCCTCGCTCTGCGCCACCAGGGATGATACGTCCGTCATCAGCTCGCTGGATCTCCTTGTGTGTCTGCGAAGGGCCGTCGTGCCCCTTCACCCCTTCACCCTCCCGCCGCCCCCAGCCCCGCCGCCCGTCCCGTGGCCCACGCCCAGAAGAAGTTGTATCCGCCGATCGGCCCGAAGCAGTCCAGGATCTCGCCGCAGAGAAAGAGGCCCGGCACCACGCGGCTCTCCCCCGTGCGCGGGTCCACCTCGCCCAGGGGCACGCCGCCGCCCGTGACCTCCGCCTTCCTGTACCCCTCGTCGCCCGTCCAGGGGAGCGGGTAGCGCGCGAGGAGCTCCACCAGGCGCCCGCGCTCGTCGCGCCGCAGCTGCGCG
>DASQBH010001136.1:0-2745 GCA_035635315.1 Longimicrobium sp. | reverse complement strand
AAACGGCACGAGAAAACTCCGTTGACCCCGTTGACTCCGTGTGAGCCGATCCTTTTTTGCGGATCACCCGGATTGCAGGATGTAAACGAGGCGCGGGCCGGAAACTTCTCCGGCCCGCGCCTCGTCGTTCTACCCGTGGATGCGGACGGGCTCAGCGCGTCTCGTAGACCGAGACCTTGCCGTCGCGCGAAAAGGCAATGATGTCGTAGGGGTCCTTGCGGCCGCCGGGAACTTCCATCCCGGGCGAGCCCATCGGCATCCCCGGCACCGCGATGCCGGCCACCTGCGGGCGCTCGGCCAGCATGCGGCGGATCACGTCGGCGGGGACGTGGCCCTCCACCACGTAGCCGTCCACGATGGCCGTGTGGCAGCTGGCCAGGTGCCCCGGCAGGCCGTGCTCGTGCTTGACCGGCGCCACGTCGGGCATGTCGTGCACCTCCACGGCAAAGCCGGCGGCCTGCACGTGGTCAACCCAGGCGCGGCAGCAGCCGCAGCTGGGGGTCTTGTAGACCACCATGCGGGTGCCCTGCGCGGGCGCGGCTGCCTGTCCCCCCGGGGATGCCGGCGCCGCGGTCTGCCCCGCCTGGGACGCGGACGCCGCACCCCCGTCGGCGGTGGGCGCGGCCTCGGCCTGTCCGGCACGGTTGCAGGCGCCCAGGGCCAGCAGCAGGAGCACGGCCGCCGGACCGGTCCGCCGGGAAAGGACGTTCGACTTCATGGCGTTCGTTCGTTTATCAGGGGAGGAGATGCACCGCCCGCGCGGTGTGCGCAACGGGTACACCGGTTGTCGCATCCGGGTTCGCTCCGCGACACACACGTCCCATCCCTGCCCGCCGGCCCGGGGAGGGCCTCCGGGGGCAAGTGGATGCGGATTAAGGGGATGCGGATGGTGCCGCCGCGCGGGCACGGAGTTGGCTATGAAAGCCGGGCGAGAAGCGCTGGGAATACTCAGCCGAGGAGGCAAGGATGACGTCGATGTTCGTTTCCGCGCTGGCGCTGGCCCTGGTGGGCTGGGCGGCGCGTCTGTGGATCATGGCGCAGCGCGCCGAGCACCTGGTGGTGCTGCCCCTGGACGGTGGTACGTTCCTGCTGGCCCGCCAGCCGGACCGCCGCTTCCTGCTCATCAACCCCCTTCAGGTACCCGCGGTGCTCTGGCGCTACGAGGTGCTGCTTACGGTGGAGCGCTACCGGGCCTTGCGCACCGCGCTGGCGCGGCCCCTTCGCTGGACCCGCGCCACCGCGCACCTGCACTGACGCGCGGCGGTGGATGGTGAGAATCGCCCCCGGGCCAGCTGCCCGGGGGCGATTTTCTGTCCCCATCGCATGACGGAGCCGTGTCTGATCGTCACACTGGCGAAGGTGCCGGCTCCGCACCAGAAATCTTTACAATCAAGCCTGCTGACGCTGGCGCACGAATCGCGTACCTTGCCCTCTTCGCGAGCCGTTCGCGCTCTCTCGCTTCAACCCGCAGCATCCGCCGCAACGTGACCGACCGATTCGACGCCTGGGGCGCGCTGGCCCGCCTGCGCAGCACGGGCCCGCTGGTGCACTGCATCACCAACTACGTGGCGATGGACGTGACCGCCAACGCGCTGCTGGCCATCGGCGCCTCGCCCGCCATGGTGCACGCCAACGAAGAGGTGGAGGACTTCGTCTCCATCTCCAGCGCCCTGGTGGTGAACATCGGAACGCTGTCGCCCGCGTGGGTGCAGGCCATGGAGCGCGCGGCGGACCGGGCCCGGGCGCGGGGCACGCCGTGGGTGCTGGACCCCGTGGGCGCGGGCGCCACCTCGTACCGCACCCGCACCGCGCGCGAGCTGGCCGGCCGCAAGCCGTCCGTGGTGCGCGGCAACGCGTCGGAGATCCTCAGCCTGGCCGGCGAGGTAGGGGGCACCAAGGGTGTCGACAGCACCCGCGGCGCCGACGAGGCCAGCGGCGTGGCGCGCGAGCTGGCGCGCGGCCTGGGGTGCGTGGTGGCCGTCACGGGCGCGGTGGACTACGTCACCGACGGCCGCCGCACCCTTGCCGTGGAGCACGGCCACCCGATGATGACGCGCGTCACCGCCCTGGGCTGCGCGCTCGCCGGCATCACCGGCGCCTTTCTGGCCGTGGAGCCCGACCCGGTGCTGGCCTCCGCCTACGCGCTGGCGCTCTTTGGCCTGGCGGGCGAGATGGCCGCGTCCGGCGCCATCGGCCCCGGCACCCTGCGCGTCCGCATCATGGACGCCCTGCACGTGCTCGACACCGTCCCCGCGACCGAGCTCCGCATCCGCGAGGCGTGAGCCTCCGCCGGCGGCAGAATGATCGTCGCTGACCACTTTCGTAACGCGGCTGGCGCCAAAGCTGCGCATGCATTTGTGGCTTGCGTGGCACGTGATCTCGGTGTGAACGTTCACGAAGGATTCTGCGATGGAACGCACCCCGGATCGCGAGGACAGGATGCCAGCCGAGGCGTTGGAAGAGGTCGAGGCACAGCCGGCATACCGCATCGAGAGCACGGATGACGAGATCGTCGTCCGCATTCCCCGCGGCTTCGTGGGTGAAGAGCAGGTCGAGCGTTACCTCGCCCTGATGGTGCTCGACGCGCTGCGGCAGAAGAGCCAGCTGACGGAAGACGACGCGCTGCGGTTTGGAAAGGACGTCAACCGCGTGGTCTGGGAGAGGGCCCGGCGCCGGCTGGGGCTGGCGGAGTGACCGCGGGGAATACGCCCGTCGTCGTCGATGCGAACATCATATTCTCCGCAC
>DASQBH010001135.1:0-5611 GCA_035635315.1 Longimicrobium sp. | reverse complement strand
TCGTTACGCGCGAGCGCTCCCTCAGGATGACATTGCTGGATGCGTGGGCTGAGAGGTTTGGCAACACCCTCTCAGAATGACAGATGCCCCGCGGGGCGAGAATGAAGACAGGCCTTCCGGAGCGTCCGGAAGGCCTGTGTGACGTTTATCCCCTCTCCCACGCACTTTGTGGGAGAGGGCAGGCGAGGAACGAGCCGGGTGAGGGCCCGAGGGCCTAGTCCCGGACGCGCCGGCCGTCGCCGCGGTAGCGCTCCACGCCGGTGCCCAGGACGCGGCGGGAGTAGCCGTTCTCGGGGTTGCGGCCGCGGCGCAGGTCGCGGTCCACGGCGCCCTCGCCGCGGTTGTACGCCAGCAGCGCCAGCCGCAGGTCGTCGTACTTGTCGATCAGGCGCCGCAGGTAGCGAAAGCCGGCCGACAGGTTGGCCTCGGGCTGCATGATGCGCTCGGGCGAGGTCATCCCCCGGTTGAGCCAGCGGGCCGTGTTGGGCATGAGCTGCGTGAGCCCCAGCGCGCCGGCGTGGCTGCGCGCCCGCGGGTTGAAGTTGCTCTCCGCCCGCACCAGCCGGAACCCCAGCTCCGGGTCCAGCCCCTCCGCCTCGGCCGCGTCCTGGATGGTGCGCGCCAGCTGCGGGCTGATGCGGTAGCGCGCCGCGAACGCCACCGGCCCGCCGTCCAGCGTGCGCAGCCGCCGCGCGCTGTCCCGCAGCCACCGCCAGAACTCGGGGCCCTCGGGGCGCGGCACGGGCGGGAGCGCCTTTTCGCGCTGCACGTCCATCCGTTGCGGGGGCGCGGCGGGGGGCGCGGGCTCCGGCTGCTGGGCCGCCGCGGGGACTGCCGCCGCGCAGACCGCGGCCAGCGCCAGCAGCGCCGGCGCGCGAACGCCGTACATCCAACGATCGGCTGTCGTACTCAAGTCGTCGCCTCCTCGATCTGGTCAGCCGCTCCGCATCGTTCGGAACGGCGCACATCATGGGATGCGCGCGCGGGCATGGCAAGGATCGGACAAGACGAATGGGCCTCACACGGTGTCAATTGAGGGTTCTCGTGCCGTTTTCGCTGCTCTCCCCGTTCCCCGCACGATCGAGGGGGAGCGGATGGCATGGCGCGGCCGTCGACGAGGCATGAGCCGGTGTCCGCGGTGGGGAACGGGAGAGGATGGAACGCGGCAGGACGCCATCCGCGTTTTTTTGAGAGGGTGTTCAAGAATCAGCCTGACGATTGATTTCCTGAGGGAGGCGCCGCTCCCAACCCGCTGCCGCGCAGGCAGCTTGGCGCCGACCGAAGGATCTCGCCGGCAGCACCCGGGGGCCGGATCAGTGCCGCGTGCCCGGCCCCGCGATCTCCGAGACGAGATCCTTCGGTCGCGCGCAAGCGGTTGAGCAGCTTCAAGTTCGAAAGGCGCGCTCCCTCAGGAAATCAATACCCGGTTATCTGAACCTGAAAGACCGGAATCTTGAACACACTGAGTGATGGGAATCGGCAGCGCTTCCAGAACGCATGGAAGCAAGCCGTTCGCAGCGCCTGATGCGCGATCCCGGAAACCCGTCGCTCGCACCGCGATCAGGGTGCACGGGACGCTCCCGCCGCGAGGATGAGACCGCTTCAGAAGAAACGGGCCTCGCGCGGAGAAGGGCATTGAGAATCTCTCTCCGCTTCTCCGTGTGAGGCCCGTTGCTTTGTGGATCTGCGACAAGACCGCGAAATCCCCACGATGCCGCGGGGGATCAACGAACCCTGTGCGGGTGTGGTCAGCAGGTGGTGAGGTAGCTGAGGATCTGGTCGGTGCAGATGAGCTCGCCCGAACAACCGATCGTCCTTTCATCACTGTTCCCCTGGACCGTTCCGCGGTCCAGAAGCGCATCCGCCGAGGTATCGAACGAGGCGACTTCCAGCTCTTCGACGTTCAGAACAAGCTTCTTCACGAGGATCTCCGTAAGACCATGAGTGAGAATCGCCCGGGCAGGCGATCCGGAGGGAGGAAACATTTGAATATGTGACGAACGTGATCCTCGCGCAATCCTTACCTGACGGTATCTGAGGTTTCTCGCGAGTGATCCGCCGCGTCTTTCTGCTCTGCCGGGAGCCGGCGGGGGAGCGGCTGCACGAGGATGCAGCAACCGGCGCCGGGGGGAGGAATGGCGCGGGAAGTGGCGCGTGTGGGTAAGTGCTTGCGGGGAAAGGCGGGGCGGGGCATCTTTCAATCCACATTCCCACCTATCCGCGCGTCCGGGACCGGGCGCTCTCCCAACCCGCTCCGCCGCGGTGCGCGGCGGACCGTGCATGCGCGCATGGTCTGGCAGCCCACGCCGGTCTTCATCCCCCTGCTGGTCTCCGCGCTGGTGTGCGCGGCGCTCGCGCTGTTCGCGTGGCGGCACCGCCGCGTGCCGGCGGCCACGGGGTTCGTGCTGCTGATGGCCTCGTCCAGCGCGTGGGCGCTGTTCTACGCGCTGTACCGGGCCAGCGCCGACTTTCACAGCAAGCTCGCGCTGGGGCAGGCCACGCAGGCCGGCGCCATCATCGTCCCCCTGGCCTGGGCCATCTTTGCGCTGCAGTACACGCGGCGCGAATCGTGGCTCACCGCGCGCGCCCTTACCCTGCTTTCCGCCATCCCCCTGCTCACGCTGGTGATGGCGCTCACCAACCCGCTGCACCACGCCTTCTGGACCCGCTTTGCCCTGGTGGAGCGGGACGGGCGCGCGGCCATCGACTCCCTGAACGGCTGGGGGTTCTGGCTGCACGTGGGCTACTCGTGGGCCCTGCTCTCCCTGGCCGTGGCCATGGTGGCGCTGCGGGCGCTGCGCTCCACCCACCTCTACCGCCGCCAGGCCGTGGCCATCGTCACGGCGGCGGCGGTGCCGTGGATCGGCAACGTGCTGCACCTGTCGCAGACGGTGCGGTTCCGCGCCAACCCCATGCCGATCCTGTTCGCGCTGAGCGGCGCCGTCTTTTTCTGGGCCATCTTTCGCCTGCGGCTGCTGGACCTGGTGCCGGTGGCCCGCGAGGCGCTGGTGGAGGAGATGCCGGACGGCGTGATCGTCGTCGACGAGACGGGGCGCGTGCTGGACCTGAACCCCGCCGCGCGGCAGATCCTGGGGATCCACGGCGAGGTGGTGGGCCGCCCCGCCGCGCAGGTGCTGGCGCCGATCGCCGGCGCGCTGGCGGGGGAGGGGATGCCCAACGGTGCCGCGGAGGCCATCCGCCTGACGCTGGGCGAGGGGCACGGGGCGCGGCAGGTGGACGTGCGGGTGCGTCCCCTGGCGACCGCGGGGGCCGACATGGGGCGGCTGCTCGTCATCCGCGACATTACCGAGGCGGAGCGGCGCGAGGGGACGCTCACCCTGCAGCGCGCCTACCTGGACCAGCTGTTCGAGGCCGCGCCCGAGGGGCTGGTGCTGCTGGACAGCGAGGACCGGGTGATGGACGTGAACGGGGAGTGGGTGCGCCTGTTCGGCTGGGAGCCGCAGGAGGCGGCGGGGCGCACCATCAACGAGCTCATCGTCCCCCCCGTGCTGCGCGAGGAGGGGATGGCGCTGACGGCCCAGGTGCTGGCGGGGGAAAAGGCGGAGCTGGAGACGGTGCGGCAGGGGCGCGACGGGCGGCAGGTGGACGTGCACGTGACCGGGACGCCCGTGTTCGCCGAGGGACGGCGGGTGGGGACGTGGGGGATCTACCGCGACATCTCGCGGCACAAGGCGGCGGACCGCATGCGCACGGAGCTGCTGGAGCGCGAGCGCAGCGCCCGCGAGGCGGCCGAGGCGGCCGGCCGGCGCACGGCGTTTCTGGGAGAGGTGGGGACGCTGCTGAGCGCCAGCTTTGACTACGCGTCCGGATTCCGCCAGCTGGCGCGGCTGGCGGTGCCGGAGCTGGGCGACTACTGCCTGATCGACGAGGTGGAGCCGGACGGCGGAACGCGGCGCGTGGCGGTGGCGCACCGCGACCCCGAGGCCGAGGCGCGGCTGCTGCCGGACGTGCGCAACCCGCCCGACGCCGACCCGGAGCGCCGCCCCGTCCTTCGCGTGGTGCAGACCGGCGAGCCGATGCTGGTGCCCGAGGTGACGCCGGAGCTGGTGGAGAAGCTGGCGCACGACGAGCACCACCGGGAGCGGTGGATGAACAACCCCGCGCGCCCCCGTTCCTTCATCATCGTCCCCCTTACGGCCCGCGGGCGCACGCTGGGCACCATCACCCTGGTGAGCACGGACCCGCGGCGGCGATTCGGGCCGGCGGAGCTGGGGGTGGCGCAGGAGGTGGCCCGCCGCGCGGCGCTCACCATCGACAACGCGCGCCTGTACCGCGAGGCGCGCGAGGCGCTGGCCGCGCGCGACTCGGTGCTGGGCGTGGTGAGCCACGACCTGCGCAACCCGCTGACGGCCATCCTGCTGAACGTGGACGCGGCGCTGGCCTCGGGCGAGCTGCCGCTGGCGGCGCGCGAGGCGATGGACGGCGTGGTGCGCAGCGCCGAGGCCATGGACCGGATGATCCAGGACCTGCTGGACGTGGCCCGCATCGAGGCCGGGCAGCTGCGGATGGAGACGGCGCCCTGTGCCCCCGAGGACCTGGTGGACGAGGCGATGGGGCTGATGGAGCGGATGGCGGAGGAGCGGGCGATCCGCCTGGTCCCCGCGGTGGACACGTGCCCCGCGGTGCGCGCGGACCGCGACCGGGTGCTGCAGGTGTTCAGCAACCTGGTGGGCAACGCGCTCAAGTTCACGCCGCCGGGCGGGGTGGTGACGGTGGGCGCGGTGCCGGAGGCCGGCGCCGTGCGCTTCTGGGTGCGCGACACCGGCCCGGGGATCGCGGCGGAGGACGTGGAGCGGCTGTGGGACCCGTTCTGGCAGGCCGACGGCCCCGCCCGCCGCGCCGGCGCCGGCCTGGGCCTCCCCATCGTCCGCGGCATCGTGGAGGCCCACGGCGGCCGCGTCTGGGTGGAGAGCCAGCCCGGCGCCGGCACCACCTTCGGGTTTACGCTGGTGGTAACCGGCGGCTGATTCGCTCTTCTGCGGGTGAAAACAGGAGCGTGTCATTTCGAGGCCCGCCCACGCTGCACCTGGCCTCACCCCCATAGGTCGCAGGGCCGAGAAATCCAGCCCCCGCCCGCGCGAGGCCGGACGCGGCAGCCCGCGCCGGACTCGCGGCGGCGACATCGTCGGATAGAGTAGGTCCGGGGCGCTCCGACAGGCCACGAGCATTCCAGGAACAGATTTCTCGGCCGCGCGCCGGGTCCGGTGGTCCGCATGATCCCGCGCGGCACTCCCTCGAAATGACGGTTCGGCGTCGGGACAGCGAGATCGTTTCAATCAGTGCCTGAGACGCGGGGCCTTCCGCTACGATTTTGCTTGACCCCATCCGGTGGGGACACTAATGTTTACGGCCTCGCCTCCCCCTCCGCTCCAGCCGCTCACCCGCGGCGAATCCATCCGCCCCGTCAATCGCACCGCCCATGTCATCTCCTGAATCAGCGGGTCTTTCCGCCGTTGCCGTCGGGTTCTTTCCCCGCCTGCTGGCGGAGGTCGTAGACACCGTTCTATGGGTGATCCTGATCCTGGCGATCATAGGCGATCCGGCACATCTGGCGCCGGAGAGCCGGTTGGTGGCGGACTGGCTGTTCCCC
>DASQBH010001134.1:0-2442 GCA_035635315.1 Longimicrobium sp. | reverse complement strand
GGTGGCGCTACCGCAAGCGTTGTTCCGGCCGCGGAACGGGCGGCGCGGGCGCGGCTCCGCCCGTGTGGCGCGGCGCGCCGCAGGTGGCGCAGAAGCTCCACTCCGGCTGCATCATGGCGCTGCAGTCCGCGCACGGCACCGGGACCAGGCACTTGCCGCAGAACGGGCAGAAGCGCGCCTCC
Organism: Longimicrobium sp.; assembly: GCA_035635315.1. Taxonomy (GTDB): domain Bacteria; phylum Gemmatimonadota; class Gemmatimonadetes; order Longimicrobiales; family Longimicrobiaceae; genus Longimicrobium. Next base: position 2,260 of record DASQBH010001134.1, on the reverse strand, counting down.
CGGTCCGTCGGCAGCGGCGAGCGGCAGCCGGGGCAGGGCTTCGGCCGCGGGCGCGCCGGAGCGGCCGGCTCCGCCGTGACGGACGCGCCGGGGTCGGTGCGATCCGCCGGTTGCGGCAGCTCCACCTTCGCGGGCGCCGCGACGACGACGGCGGGCGGCGCCGTCAGGTCCCCCGGCTGTGGAGCGAAAGGATTGGGCTGTACCCCGATCTCCGCGTAGTCGCGGTAGATCCCCAGGATCGGATTGGGCGCCTGCAGCTCGCGGCGGAACTCCTCCGCCACCTCCGGCCGCTCCGTCTCCAGGTACTCGCGCTCGCCGGAAAGCAGGCGCAGCAGGGCGTGCTCGTACTCCGCCAGCTCCGCGAAGCCCAGCTCGGTGCGGATCAGCCGGTACGGCACCACTTCCTGGTACAGGTCGCCCACGGTGAGCGCCCGCCCGGGGTCGCGCGCCAGGGCCAGGGATACGCGCCGGTAAAGCCGGTCGAGTGCGTCCACGGGGAGTGCGAAAGTGCGAAAGTGCGAGAGTGCGAAAGGAGAAGAGCCCGCACCTGCCGACCGCGGGCGTCGCACTCGGATGCTGTTATATAAGCAGTCGAAGCCCCGTTCCGCGAGCACATCGAGCGGAAACGGAGCTTTTTCACGGCAGCGGACGCGCAGGTGCCTCGGACGCCGCACACCGCCCGGCCGCCGAGTCCGCGCAGGCGGACTTTGCGTCCTCCCAGCGGCGAATTCATTCGCTCCGCGGGCGGAACGGCACCTTACTCGATCTAAACCGCGATCGATATCCCCCTCATCCGGCGCTGGATGCCGGTTCCGGTCGCTGCGGCTCGTCCGCCGCTCAGGGCGTTGGCGTCGCCGCGCCGCCCGCCGGAGCCGTCGTCGCCTTTTCCGCCGCGGCGGCGTCGGCGGTGCGCATCAGGGCGCGCAGGCCGGCGGGGGCGCGGCGCAGCACCTGCTCCGCGTCCGTGGGGCGGCCGCTGGCGCGCAGCGACTTCACCAGCCCCGCCCAGGCGCGCTGCGACGTGCTGTCGGCCAGCACGGCGCGGCGAAAGACCTCGACGGCGTCGGGGGCGCGGTTGGAATCCAGCAGCAGGTAGCCGTGCTCCGTGTGCAGCGCCGCGTCGTCCGGCGCGGCGCGCAGCCCCGCCTGGATCTCGCGCTCCGCGTCCGGCATGCGCCCCGCCTCGCGGTAGATGCGGGCCAGGTACACGCGCGGCTGCGGATCGCGCGGATTGTCGTCGGCAGACTCGCGAAAGGCGGCCTCGGCCTCCGCCACCCGGCCCGCGCGCAGGGCGGCCTCGCCGCGGCGCAGGTCGTCGTCGTCATCGCCCCGCATGCGGATGACGAAGACGAGCAGGATGGCCAGCGCGGCGAGCGCCGCCCACGTCTGCCACGTGATCCGGCGGCGCGAGGAAGGCACGGCGTGCACCAGCTCCTCGTCGTCGCCCACCAGCACCGGCTCGTCGGGGTCCGGTACGGCGGGGTCTTCCAGCAGCCCGTCCGCGGGAAAGGAAAGGATGTGCGCCTGCAGCCCGTCGGCCACCTGCACGGCCAGCTGCGCGTCGCGCGGCCCCGGGTCGGCGCCGCCGGAGATGCGCTCGCACGCCAGGTCCAGGTCGTGGAACGCCGCCGCCAGCTCCATGGGGAGCCGGTTGCGGCGGCGCAGCTCGGCCAGCAGGTCCGGGGTGGAAAGGTCCTCGTCGGAAAGGGCCCGCAGCCGCAGCTCCACCGGGGCGGTGGGGTCGTCGCGCAGCATGCGGCGCAGCGTGGTCTCGCTGGCGCGGGCAATGCGCACCACCAGCGCCGGCGCGGGGGCGCCCGCCCGCAGCGCCTCCACGTCGGCGGCGCGCTGCCGCAGCGGGCGCAGGGTGCTCTCGGGATCGAAGCTCACGGCCGTGGCAGCGCGAGCGGCGTGGAATGCGTCACCGGCTCCGGAATGCGGGTCACTCCTCGATGTGCAGCAGCCCCATGCGGGCGCCCGCCTTGAGGAACGCCTCCGCGCTGTGGAAGGGCACCTCCGTCCCCGTCCGCTCGCGGATCTGCCGCGCCGCGCGGCGCATGAACGAGCTCAGCGTGATGGTGGGCTCGCCGCACGAGTCGCGCATCCCCGCCACGATCTCGTCCCACGACCCCTCGAACACCGACCCCTCGGCCGTGCGCACGCGGTGCGGCGCCGGCTTTACGGCGGCGTTCTCGGCGGGAGGGGCGCCCAGGATCTTCATGATGAAGTCCATCTGCGCCGAAAGCTCCAGCGCCGCCTG
>DASQBH010001133.1:0-5001 GCA_035635315.1 Longimicrobium sp. | reverse complement strand
CTCCGTCGGGCTCCTGAACATAGATCCAATTCCATGGCTGATTTCAGAGAGCTGATCGCCGACGGGCGCCCCCATCTCTTCGACGGCGCGATGGGGACGATGCTGTACTCCCGCGGCGTCTACATCAACCGCTGCTACGACGAGCTGAACCTGCGCGAGCCGGACCTCGTCCGCGACGTGCACCGGGACTACGTGAAGGCGGGGGCGGAGATCCTGGAGACGAACAGCTACGGGGGGAACCGGGTGAAGCTGGCGCGCTACGGGCTGGAGGCGGAGGTGCACGCGATCAACGTGCGCGCCGCGCAGATCGCGCGGGAGGCGGCGGGCTCGCGCGCGCTGGTGGCCGGCGCCATGGGGCCGCTGGGGCTGCGCATCGAGCCGTACGGCCCCACCGCGCGCGACGAGGCCCGCGGCATCTTTCGCGAGCAGGCGACGGCGCTGGCGGAGGGCGGCGTGGACCTGTTCGTCCTGGAGACCTTCGCCGACCTGGAAGAGATCCACCAGGCCATCCTGGGCGTGCGCGACGCCTCGCAGCTCCCCATCGTGGCGCAGATGGTGATCCGCGAGGACGGCCGCACCGCGTTCGGCAGCGACGCGCAGCTCATCGCCGAGCGGCTGTCGGAGTGGGGGGCGGACGTGGTGGGCCTCAACTGCAGCGTGGGCCCCAGCGCCATGCTCAACGCGGCGGACCGTCTGCTGGCATCGACCACCACGCCGGTGTCCATGCAGCCCAACGCGGGGCTGCCGCGCGAGGTGGAGGGCCGCACCATGTACATGGCGTCGCCCGAGTACATGGCCAGCTACGCGGCGCGGATGATCCGCAAGGGCGTGCGCTTCGTGGGCGGGTGCTGCGGCACCACGCCGGAGCACGTGGCGGCCATGGCGGGCGCGGTGCGGATGCTGGCCCCCGCCTCGGAGCCGCACGTCACGGTGGAGTCTGCCGACGAGACCGGCGTGGTGGCGCAGGAGCCGGCGCCGCTGGCGGAGCGCTCCGCATGGGGGCGCAAGCTGGCGGCGGGCGAGTTCCTGACCACGGTGGAGATCGTTCCCCCCCGCGGCGCCAACCCCGACGCCATGCTCGACGGCGTGCGGCTGCTGAAGGCGGCGGGCGTGGACGGCGTGAACGTGCCCGACGGCCCACGGGCGCAGTCGCGGATGGGCGCGCTGGCGACGGCGGTGCTCATCCAGCAGCGGGTGGGGATCGAGGCGGTGGTGCACTACTGCTGCCGCGACCGCAATCTGCTGGGGATGCTGAGCGACCTGCTGGGCGCGCAGGCGCTGGGGCTGCGCAACCTGCTGCTGATCACCGGCGATCCGCCCAAGATGGGGCCGTACCCCGACGCCACGGCGGTCTTCGACATCGACGCCATCGGCCTGACCAACCTGGTCTCGCGGCTGAACCGGGGGATGGACCCGGGCGGCAACGCGCTGGGCGAGCCCACGCGCTTCGTGGTGGGCGTGGGGGTGAACCCGGGGGCGGAGGACTTCGAGAACGAGATGCGGCGCTTCTACTGGAAGGTTGAGGCGGGGGCGGAGTACTGCATCACCCAGCCCGTGTTCGACCTGCAGCAGCTGGAGCGCTTCGTCACCCGCATCGACAAGGACGGGCTGCGGATCCCCGTGATCGCGGGGGTGTGGCCGCTGGTGAGCGCCCGCAACGCGGAGTTCCTGGCCAACGAGGTGCCCGGCGTGATCGTCCCCGAGCCGGTGCTGGCGCGGATGCGCGTGGCCAGCGCGGCGGGGAAGGAGCGCGGCACCGAGGAGGGCACCCGCATCGCGCAGGAGATGCTGGCCGAAGCGCTGCCCATGATCCAGGGCGTGCAGGTGAGCGCGCCGTTCGGCAAGGTGCCGCTGGCGCTCAAGGTGTTCGACGCCATCCCGGGGTGGACGGCGGAGCATTCCACGGAGGCGGAGCGCGCGGCACCCGTGGCGGTGGGGGCGTAGGTCTCGAGGGAACCGGCGGATCGCGGACCATGGGTGTGAGCGTGTATCGTGCCCCCGGATTCCCGGGTTGAAACCCGGGGCTAGAAAGGCCATAAGCCCCGCCCTGGGCTCGCGGAGCTCGCCCGGCGGGGCTTCACCCGCTCGCGTGCGGAGAGGCCGGCGCGTCGGGTGGGGGGTGGTGACGCAGAAGGATCTCGCCACGCAGTTCGGATCACGCCCACCCGAGCGGTTGAAGCCCCGCACAGACGCGCCAGCGGCTGTGGCGGGGCTTGTGGCATTCATAGCCGCGGGCTTCAGCCCGTGGGGCGGGGTGCACGACGGCCGTGTGCGACGGCCGTTCGCGGCGGCGTCAGCAGGAGGTGGCGGTGTAGGGGATGTTGACGCGTTTGGACGGCGAGGCGGTGAGGCCGTTGGCGTCGGTCACGTTGAGGACCAGGTACACGCTCCCCGTTCCGCCCCACGGTCCATAGTAGTACCCGGTGGCCGACACGCTGGCGTTGCTGGTGCCGCTCAGGCTCAGGTACCCGCTGGTGGCGCCCACGATGGACCAGGAGTAGGAGTACGGCGCCGTGCCCCCGCTCACCGAGCTGGTGAACGTGCACGTCGTGTAGTTGCCCACGCTCGCGGGTCCGCTGATGCTGGCCGAGAGCGACTGGATGCCGATCGGCTCCAGCCCGCGCCCGCCGCGCGCGAGCACCGCGTCCGCGTCCGCGTCGGGGGCAACGGCATCGTGACAGGCAGCCACCGCCAGCGTGGCAATGAGAAGGGAAAGCGTTCTGCGCATGGGCTTGCTCCTTCCAGAGGGGAGGCGCCCGCGGACGTGCATCCCCGCGAGCGGATAAAGGGCGGGTGGCGCAGGGTAGGTGCGGGGTGGGAGGGTGTACAATGCGCGTGTGACGAAGCGCTCCGGCGAGGGACCGGCGGTGGCGCCGTCCCTCGGCCGCGAGCGGGGCTCTTGCCTTACACGGCGTCAGACATCAGCCAGTCGTGCTCCCAGCCCTGCGGGTGGCCGGCCTGGCGCAGGGCGGTGGCGATCTGGGCCCAGTGGCGGATGCCGTGCAGAAAGGTGTGCATCACGATCTTGTGGGCGCTGGCGGAGAGCTGGCCCAGGGTGCGCGTCTGAAAGATCATCTGCCGCTCGCGCTCGCCGGCGGGCATGGCGTCCAGGTACGCCCGGAAGGTGCGCCGCGCGTCGGCGTGGATGCGCCACAGGGCATCCAGCGAGTCCATCCGCAGCTCCTCGTAGGTGGTGACCGGCTGGTCCAGCAGGCGCTGGGCGTAGCGCAGCTCCACGGCGAAGATGTGGCCGATCATGTCGCGCACCGTCTCGCGCGACCCTTCGCCGATCCGCACCTCCAGCACCTCCGCCGGCTGCTCCTTGAGCCACGCGTACCACCGCTCCGTCTCCGCGCCCGTGTACGCCAGCAATTCGCGAAAGCTCACGCCGTCATCCATCGTCGTCTCCCTCGTTTCGCCGTGTGACTTCCATGCCGTGCGGAAGCATCGTGACGCCCGATGTCATCGTCAACCACAATCAAAACTTCTTTACAACTCGCCGGCCGATTCAGCGGTGCTCGTCGTGTGGCACGAGCAAACTCCGCTAACTCTGCTAACTCCGCTAACTCTGCTAACTCTGCGTGAGGCCCATTCTTTCCCTCGCCGCGGCAAAGAAACTGGATGGAGGCACGAGCAAACTCCGTTAACTCCGTTGACTCCGTGTGAGGCGTAATCTTTTCCGGGCCTTGCGCTGAACCGGCCTAACGGCGTAGTTCTCGCGCCGAGAACGTCCGCTACCGAACGAACCCGCCAGGTCCCAGCGCCGTGAGCGACGAGATCAAGATCCCCGTAGACGAGCCCGTGCCCGAGTGGGCGTCGAGCTACAACGCGAAAGACTATCCGCGCCAGGGCGTTACGGGCGACGCGGTGGCGCTGGCGCTGGACACCCGCGGCGCGCGCGGCACCCTGCGCGCGCTGCTGGTGGAGCGCGGCGGCGTGCCGTACCAGGGGCTGGACGCGTGGCCCGGCGGCTTCATGGACTGGGAAGGCGACGAGGACACGCGCCAGGCCGCCATCCGCGAGCTGCGCGAGGAAACGGGGATCGAGGCGCCGGAGTTCATCGAGGCGCTGGGCAGCTACAGCCGCAACGGCCGCGACCCGCGCCAGTTCGCCGGCTACCGCGACGAGCAGACGGGCGAGTGGATCGCCCGCGGCGCGCGTGTGACGACGACGGCGTACCTGATGCTCACCCAGAGCCCCGCCGAGCCCGCCGGCGCGGACGACGCCGCGCGGGCGCACTGGGCCGACGTGTACGACTACCTGCCGTGGGAAGACCTGCGCGACGAGGGGCGGCAGGCGCGCCTGGCCTCCGTCGTGGAGGCGCTGGACGGGTGGGCGCACACGGCCCCGGACGGCGTGGAGCGGGTGCGCGCGCTGTTCGGCCTGCGCGACTGGAACGAGGAGCGCACGGCGGATCGGTGGGCGCTGCTGATGGAGGCGCGTCTGGTCCCCGAGGCGCGGCGCGACCAGTGGGGACGGGCGGAGGCGCGGGAGAGCGACGCGCTGTTCGGCCGCGGGATGGCGTTCGACCACCGGAAGATCCTGGCCGACGCGCTGGGCCGGGTGCGGGGCAAGATCAAGTACACGCCCGCCGCGCTGATGGCCCTTACCGGCCCCGAGGCCACCCTGGACGAGCTGCAGGCCGCCTGCGAGGCCATCGCCGGGCGGCCGCTGCACCGCTCCAACTTTCGTCGCGCCGTGGCGCCCGCGGAGCACGGCAAGTCGCGCGCGCCGCGCATCGTGGCGCGCACCGGCCGGCGGCGCCCGCGCGGGGGAAAGGGGCCGGGCGTGGCGCCGGAGCTGTACGCCTTTCTTCCGGACGCCGTCCGCGCGGCGCTGGACACCTCCATCCGCTTTCCCTGGCTGCACCTGGCGCCGGGGGAGGACGGGTGACGAACGGGATCCATCCGCTCATCCTTCTTGACGAGCGGGAGCAGGCAGATTATTCTCGTTACGAGTATGAAGTGACGATGCGGGATCATCCCATTCCGACGGGCGGGC
>DASQBH010001132.1:0-5749 GCA_035635315.1 Longimicrobium sp. | reverse complement strand
CCCAGGCTCGACCTGGTCATGCTGCCCCCCCAGGGCGACCCGATGCACCTGGCCGCCCTGAAGGAGGAGAAGGCGGCGGGGCGCGTCCGGTACATCGGCGTGCAGGTGATCGGCGACCCCGCGTATCCCCAGCTCGAGTCGGTCATGCGCAACGAGCCGATCGATTTCATCGGCGTCGACTACGACGTGGGCAATCGCGAGCGCGTAGAGGACACGATCCTGCCGCTCGCCCAGGAGCGCAGGATCGGCGTGATGGCCTTTTTCCCCTTCGGCAACGCCGGGGGCGCCAGCTGCACCCCCAGCGGCACCAGCCTCTTCTCGCGCGTCGCCAACCGCCCCCTTCCGGAGTGGGCCGCCGAGTTCGACGCCGCGACCTGGGCGCAGTTCTTCATCAAGTACGTCATCAGCCACCCGGCCGTCACCGTGGTCCGGGTGGGGACGACAAAGGCGACGCACATGCTCGACAACATCGGCGGCGGCATCGGCCGCCTGCCGGACGAGGCGACGCGCAGGCGCATGGCGGAGCTGATCGACTCGTTTCCGCAGGTTACGCTCGCGCCTCCGCCGCAGGCGGGTCCGCTCGTGCTGTCCGCGGCTGTCCTCGACCGCTACGTGGGCGAGTACAGGACGTCGGACGGGACCCTCCTGAACTTCCGCCGCTACGGGACGATGCTGGTGGCGAAGGTGGGTTCCAATCCGGACACCGTCATCAACGCGCGCTCGGAGACCCGCTTTCAGCTGGGCCCGGATTTCATCGAGTTCCAGCTCGACGGCACCGGAAGGGCCACCGGTCTCATCCATGAGCAGGGCAGCCAGAGGGTCCAGGCATCACGCATCCGCTGAGAAAAGGAAGATCGAATGATCAATCGTCGATACGCCGGGATCGCGGCAGGCGTGCTCGGTCTCGCCATCGCGCCCGCGCCCATGGAGGCGCAGGCACCCATGCGCGTTCCCACGTCGGTGCTCGAGCGGTACGTGGGCGAGTATGACCAGAACGGGAGCACCATCAAGATCCTTCTCGCGGGAGACACGCTGGTTCGGGAGACATCGGGACAGCGGGTTGCCTTCGTGCCGGTCTCCGAGACCGTGTTCAGGATCGGCCCCGTATTCACGGTGGAGTTCGTGATCGACCCGGCGGGTGGGGTGACGCAAGTCATCAGCGACGGCGTGGGCATGGAGTTTCGGCTCCCCCGCAAGGGGTCTCCCGCGGCGCCGCCACCGGCGCCGCCGGTCGCCACGGTGCGTGTTCCCAGGCCGGTGCTGGAGCGGTACGTGGGCACGTACGACTTCATCCCGGGGCCGATGAACCGATACGATCTCGTCGTGGTCCGCCTGGAGGGAGACACGCTGATCCGGGAGGGAGCGGGACCGACGGCGATCCTCACGCCGATCTCCGAGACCCGGTTCAGGGTGGGCAACACGTCACTGGTGACGGAGTTCGTGATCGACGAGGCGGGGGTGACGCAGGTGATGGGCTCCGGCTTCCAGCAGCTGCTGGCTCGCCTGAGGCCGCAACGCTGATCGAAGCCCTCCGGCTGCTGCTGAGAGTGTGTTCAAGAATCACATCGGCAGATGTGTTTTCCCGAGGGAGGCGCCGCTCGAAACCTGCTGCCATCGAGGTACTTTGGCGCAAACGGTTGCTCGCGGCTGCTGGTGGTAAGCTGGAACTGCGTGCGTTCGGACACTCCTCTTGCATTCAGGATTCGCCAATGAAATCGATCCATCCTCTCCTTCGTGCCGCCGTTCTCGTTCTCGCCCTTCTGGCTGGGATGGGCGGCTCGCCGGCCGCGGCGCAGGTGTTCCAAGGCCGGGTGACGGACGCGGCGGACGGAAGCCCCGTGGCGGCGGCGTCCGTGTCCGCCCTGGACGGCGCGGGCGCCGCGGTCGCCAGCACGGCCAGCGGGCGCGACGGACGGTTTGAGCTGGCGCTCCCCGCGGCGGGCGCCTACCGGCTGCGGGTGAGCCGGGTGGGCTACCGCACGGGGACCTCGCCCGAGATCACTATCGCTGGGGGCGACCGATTGGACGTGGACCTGAGCCTGCGGGCGGACGCGGTGCAGATGGAGGCGGTGGAGGCGACGGGGCGGGTGACGCCTCCGTTCCGCGACCAGCGCGCACGCGGCTTCTTCGAGCGGATGGACCGCGGGCGGGGCCGGTACATCAGCCCGGAGCAGGTGCAGGAGATGGATGACGCCCGCACGTCGGACATGCTGCGCACCATCCCGGGCGTGAGCTTCAGCACGGGGGTGGGCAGCGCGGGGCTGCGGATCGGCGGGCCCCGGCTAGGGTGCCACCCCATGCTGTACATCGACGGCCATCGTTTTACCCCGTACCCGGGGTGGCGCCTGGACGACCACGTGGCCTCGGCGGACGTGTGGGCCATCGAGGTCTACCCGTACGCCACCGACATCCCGCCCGATCTTCCGCGCGAAGTCGGCCGCTGCGGCATCGTCATGATCTGGCGCCACGGCTCCTGAGAGGGTGCTGCCACACCTCACTGCCTCCAGGGCAGGAGTTGTCATCCTAAGAGGGAGCGCACACCCGTAACCATCAACAGCACAAAAGCCTGCGCGCGACCGAAGGATCTTCTCCGCCGCACCGAGGGGCTGGCTTCCGCGTGCTCGACCAGCCCCTCGGTCCTGCCGGCAAGATCCTTCGGTCGGCGCGAAAGCCCTGTGGAGCCTTACGGTTGCGCGCGGCGCCTCCCTCAGGAAGACAATCGCTGTCGCGAGGTTTCTCAACACCCTCTCAGGATGACAGGTCCGGCTCGAGGTTTAGCAACACCCTCTCAGGAAATCAAACCTCGGTTATCCGAAACACCAGATCCGTAAACACACTCTGAGGGAGACAAGCTCGAGATGACCGCCATCCTCCACCGCTTCACGCAGATCCGCCGGGAGGAGGTCGCGCCGGTGCTCGCATCGGCGCTCTCCTTCTTCTTCATCCTCACCGCCCTGATGGTGCTGCGACCCGCCCGGGAGGCGCTGGGGATGCAGCGGGGGATCGAGGCCATCCGCTGGCTCTTCGTGGGCACGGCAGTGGTCACCCTCGCGGTGAACCCGGTGTTCGGGATGCTGGTGAGCCGCACCCGCCGCCTGGTCTTCATCAGCGCCACCTACCTGTTCTTCGCCGCCAGCCTGCTGGTCTTCCATGCCCTGCTGGTGATGGCGCCGGCGGCCATCGGCGAGACCAGCGGGATGGTCTTCTTCGTCTGGTACAGCGTCTTCAACCTGTTCGCCACCATGGTCTTCTGGGGCCTGATGGCGGACCGCTTCTCGCTGGAGCAGAGCAAGCGGCTCTTCGGGGTGATCGCGGTGGGCGGCACCCTGGGCGCCATCGCCGGCCCCTGGCTCGCCTCGCAGCTGGCTGAGCCGCTGGGGACCGCCGGGCTCCTGCTGGTGGCGGCGGGTTCGCTGGGGCTGGCGGTGCTCTCGGTGCGGGCGGTGGCGCGCCTGCAGCCGGAGCGCGCCCGCCCCGCGGCCCCGGACGACCCCGAGGCGCCCCCCGCGGTGGACGAGCGCGCGGTGATCGGCGGGAGCGCGTGGGACGGGTTCCGGGCGGTGTTCCGCTCGCCGTACCTGGCCGGCATCGCGGTGTACATCCTGATCCTGGCGGTGGTCGCCACCTTCATCTACTTCACCCGCCTGCAGATGGTGGCCGCGGTGGGCGAGGACCTGGACCTGCGCACCACCGTCTTCGCGCAGATCGACCTCTACACGCAGATCGCCACCCTGGTGCTGCAAGCGGTGGTGGCGGGGAAGCTGATGAAGCACGTGGGCGTCCCGGTGACGCTGGCGCTGCTGCCGGTCACCGTGGCGCTGGGCTTCCTGGGGCTGGCGCTGGTGGCCTCGCTGGCAACGCTGGTGGTCTTTCAGGCAGCCTTCAACGCGGTGCAGCGCGCCATCATGCGCCCCGCGCGCGAGACGCTCTTCACCGTGGTGAGCCGCGCCGACAAGTACAAGTCGAAGGCCTTCATCGACACCTTCGTCTACCGCGGCGGCGACGTGCTGGGCGCGCAGGTGGAGGGGGGTGCTGGGGCGCCTGGGGACGGGGCTCGCGGCGCTGATCTCGGTCTCGGTGCCGCTTGCCGTCGCCTGGGCCGCCCTCGGCGTCTGGCTCGGCTGGCGGCAGGAGCGGCAGGCGGAGCACCGCCCCGCGACGGCCCCGGTCGAGACGCCCGCGCGGGCCGTGGTGGACGCGGTCTAGCTGATGGCAGACGGGCCACGCGGGATCTCGCTGGAACTCGTGTCGATGGCGAGGGGCTGTGGCGCTGCCGCACCATCTTCAACTGCACCGAGGCGTGCCCCCGCGAGATCCGCATCACCAAGGCCATCGGCGAGGTGAAGAAGGCGATTCTCAAGGGCAGCCGCGACATCCCCGTCCGCCAGGCCCCGTCAGCCACGGGTGAGTGGCGGCTGAGCTACGATACACGACCGGCTCCGCGGCGATGAGATGCCGCGGGGCTGGTTTGCTGCTTCCGTTCAGCGAGTCGCCTCTTCCTTCTTCGGTGGCGAGAGCCCGACCTGGAAGCCGCGGGCATCCAGGGCAACGGCCTTGACGGCGGGTCTGATGTTTGTTCTGGCAGGTGCGGCGCGGCGCGCCTATACTCCGACGGAGATGGTGCGGCAGGTGGTTCTTCGCCGGTCCGGGAATGATCGGGAGGGGCAGGCGCTTCGGCCTCCAGACAGGAGACGTCCACATGCGCATGTTCGACCAGAGAGCACGAAGCACGCAGCCGGCGGCGTCGGCCGTGTCCGGTGTGCCTGGCGGAGCCCGCACCGGATACCAGCCGGCCGTGGCGCCCGACGTGCCTTCCCGCGTTGGGCACGACTTCAGCAGGATTCCGGTGTTCGCTCCATCGGGGGTGCCCCGAAGCGAGCCGCGCTCAGTGGGATCGCTGGACACACCGCCGGAGCCGTTCGGCGAGTTCAACGAGGAGGAGACGGAGATGGCGCCCGCGGTGGCCGACGCGGAGCCGCTGGACGTGGGGCCGGCGGCTCCCCCCGGTGCCCCGGAGGGGGTTCCGCAGGCGGAGCAGGCCGCGGCCGGGGCGGCGACGCGAACGGTGATCCGGGGGCCGCGCGAGATGTGGAACTTCAACGGCGCCACGCCGCCCAACTACGACACCTCCGCGCGGCTCACCACCAACCGAAGGGGCGGAACGTTCGCCTGGAGCACCTCTGCCAACCTGGCGCTGTCATCGGCCACGGATCCCACCCCCACGGTCTCGACGGTTCTGCCCAGCGTTCCGCCGGGGCGCGACGCGTGGATCCGGGTGCGGCACACCAGCGCGGCGGGAGTGCGAAGCGCCGCCAGCTACCGGCTGAACATCCTGGCGCCGGACAGCCTGACCCACCTGCGCGACGTGGACAACCCGGACCCCGGGTTCGGCTATTCGTGCGAGATCCACTACAGCATCCACGACCAGTTCGGCACGATGCTGCCGCGCAACGTGCCGCTCAACGAGTTGTTCACGGGCGCGACGGTGACCGACCTCCCAGGCTCAAACTGGCCGCGCCCTCCCCAGTGCGGCACCGCCGGCATCTGCGGCGCGTCCTTCAACCCGGCCGACTGGTTTGACAATGTGACCGGCGTGGGCGTCACGAACGCCATTCCGGTGCCCGTGGCGCCCACGCACCCCGACGCCGCCGTGGCGGTCCAGCACTGGCCCGGCGACTGGTTCGTCGGCGGCTCGCCGAGCGGCACCGGCCGCCGCGTCCGGTCGGTGACGTGGCAGCGCAACCGCGGC
>DASQBH010001131.1:0-2753 GCA_035635315.1 Longimicrobium sp. | reverse complement strand
GTAAAGCTCTGAATGCACAACAAACCATGGGGAACGGTATCAGGCCGCAACGAAAAACCCGGGCCGCCGGACATGTCGTCCGGCGGCCCGTCGCGATCATCGTCCCCCTGGCGGACCCTCTACGTCAGCAGTGCCGGTTCGCGGTACAGGATCCACGCAGCTCGCTCAGATCCCGTTGCCGGTCGGGGTGCAGACGATCCTGCTCACGCAGTCGCACGAGAGACCGCAGGTAGGGTCATTGTTGGTGTAGACCGTGTCCAGGCAGATGCAGCTAAAGCGGCACGTATCCACCGAGGAATCCCCGTGCCCCAGCACCGTGCCCCGCCCCGCCACCGTCTTCCCCACCTCGAACGTCTCCACCTGCAGCTCGTCCAGCTTCAGCCCCAGCTTCTTCATGGTCTCGCTCCTGCTGCGGAAATCTGCGACTGGATGGCGCAATCAGCGCGCGCGGGGGCGATGCGAAAGCTGTACCGTCTGGAGGAAGCGAGAGATGGTGCATGGATGATCACTAGGCGGATGGGACACGGGCTCGGACCCCCGAGCCGTACGCGCGACGACACAACCCCGTAGCTGCCGGTGGGTGCGGGACAGAATCGACGTCCGGGACGAGGATGAGGGGGCCGGCGCCTGCGTGTGTACGGCCGCTGCGGGGACGCCCGCCAACGAAAGCGCCAGGATCATCGTCGCTGCTGCCAATTCAGTCATCTGTCGACGTTCTGGGGGGCCAGGCCGCGTCCCTCAGCGCCGTCAGCCGCCGCCTCCGGCGGGCGTGGAGGCCGGCAGGCGTTCGAGGATGAAGGCCGCCACCTGTCCCGCGGCCGGCGGGTCGAGGTTCGACAGCACGACGACCACGTACCCGCCGTTCGGCTCGAACGCGAGCTCCCCGTTCATCCCCGCCGCGCCCCCGCCGTGCCCGACGAACCGCCGGCCGCCCACGACGCGGTCCATGAAGCCATAGGCGTATTGCACACTCGGGTTAACCGGGACCTTCCCGGTGTAGAGCAGCGCCGTGTGCGTCGAATCCAGGAGCCGGCGCTCCCGCACTGCGACGGCGAAGCGCGCAAAGTCTCCCACGGTGGAGTACCCGCCGCCCGCGGGGGTGCCGCGGTAGGGGAGCGTCGGCGCGTTCGACACCAGCGGGCCGGACGGCCCCCCCTGGCGCATGTAGCCGACCGCCCGCCCGGGCACAAGTGAGTCTTCCGGCGCCGTCCCGGTGGCCGTCATCCCCGCCGGCGCGAGCACGTGCGCCAGGACGTGGTCGTCGTAGCTCTTCCCGCTCAGCCGCTCGATGGAGGCGCCGAGAAGAATAAAGCCGTAGTTGCTGTACACATGCTGCGTCCCCGGCGCGAACTGCAGGCCGCGCGTCCCGTAGAGACGGAGGTAATCCCCCGTTGTACGGAGCTCCAACCGATTCGCCGTGAACAGGGGCCCGAAGATGTCGCCCGTGCCGCCGGTGTGGGTGAGCAGGTGGTGCGGCGTCACCCTCGAGGCCACGTCCGCGTTGGGGTAGTCCGGGAGGTACGTGCCGAGCGGCGCGTCCAGGCGCAGCGCCCCGGCCTGCACGAGCTGCAGCGTCGCGACCGCGGTCAGCATCTTGTACATCGACCCGACGCGGAACTGCGTGAGCGGCGTGTTCGGGACGCCCCGCTCCCGGTCCGCGAGGCCGTAGGCGCCCTCGAACAGCGTGCGCCCGTCACGCGTGACGAGCACGGCACCGGAGAACACGCCAGCCTCGGTGTCGGTCGTGAGCTTCGCGCGGAGCGCGGCCACGAAGGCCGAGTCGGCGTCCGCCCGGGCGGCGGGCGGTCCGGGTACGGTGGGCTCGCCGCACGCTACGCAGACCAGCAGGGTCAGGACAGCAACGATCGGGAATCGCCTGGAGAAAGGCATGGGGCTTGGCCGAGGTGGGGTGCGTGGTCGAGCCGCGCCGGTCCCGGTGCCGGGCTCGGCCATGGTGCCTGCGCACGCGGCAATGAAGGAGGCGGCGAACGCGATTGCTGGTTTCATTGCGCGGGCTCCAGGTGTCTATTCCAATCTGCTTGTGCAGCCAGCTGAACCTGTCTACGCTGGCCTGCGGATCGAGGCCGTGGCCCGTGTCATCATAGCGAACCCCGGCCGTACGAGCTTCTCGCCGAGCGGGTGGCCGAGGGCACGCCCGTGGAGTCGCGGGACTTCGCCCGCTGACGGTTACTTCACTGCATCAGAAGATCCGGGCGGGACCCTGCGGCCGGACCGGTGCATCCTCACGCGGCGCGCCACCCACCGCGTAGCTCGCGAACAGCGACAGCAGCGGCCGCGCCGTGCGCCGGCGGCTCTCCTGCGTGAAGGTCGCGTCGGCGACCCGGAACGCGAGGCGGTCGCTGCGCAGCGGGTCGCTGATGCGCAGCGTCACGCGCCCGCGGTCGCCGGCAAGCCGCTGCGTCAACGCCAGCTCGCTGGTGAACGCCGGCAGGATCTCACCCTGTTCGATGGCCTGTGCGCTGCGCCGGTATGCGTAGAGCTGCGCCGTGGTGTTCTCCGCCACCCGGAAATCGACGGTGAGCCGCGCCGTGGCGTACACGCCGCTGCTGCTGAACGCGGCGGCCGTCGTCTCGCCATGGGCGACGCTGCCCGTCAGCGTCACGACGATGCCCTCCGTCGGCCGTGCGCGCACGCTGGCGTCGGCCCCCGTGGCTCGCGTCCGGGTCAGATTCTCCAGCGTGGTGGTCGAGCCGCCGCTCGCCGTCGCCGCCATGAGCGGGCGAATCGGGTCC
>DASQBH010001130.1:0-2995 GCA_035635315.1 Longimicrobium sp. | reverse complement strand
GTCCAGCACGAACGCCGACCGGCCGGGAAGCGGCCGCCCGATGGGCACCACGGGTCCCGCGTACCCGTCCGGGTAGTCCCCCGGGAGCGGGAACGTCGTCGCGGTGATCACCGCCTCCGTTGGCCCGTAGGCGTTCACCAGACGCGCCGGGCTCTGCACGGCGCCGCGCCACCGGCCCACCGCCTCCGTGGGCATCGCCTCCGCCCCCACGATCAGCAGGCGCAGGTCCGGGAGCGCGCTTCCACCCGCCGTCGCGGCCACCTCCCGCCAGTACGCGGGAGGCAGGTTGGCAACCGTGACTTTCGCCTCGCGCACCCGCGCCGGCCACTCCTCCGGAGACCAGAGCTCCGCGCCGCGCAGCACCAGACCCGCCCCCGCCAGGAGCGGAAGGAAGAGCTGCTCGACGGCCACGTCGAAGCCGAAGGAGGCGAAGTGGAGCACCCGGTCGGCGGCGCCGATCTCCAGCTCGCGCGCGAACCCGGCCAGGTGCGCCGCGGCGGCTCCGTGCTCGACCGCGACGCCCTTGGGAATGCCCGTCGATCCGGAGGTGTAGATCAGGTACGCCAGGTTCCGCGGTGCGACGCGGCTCTCGACGTTCTCCGCGCTCTCGGCCGCGATCTCCGCCCGCATCTCCTCCTCGACCACCACCTGGACGCCGGGCTCGACGACGAGGAGACCGCGCAGCTTCTCCTGCGTGAGCAGCACCAAAGTGGCGGAGTCGGCCAACATGAACGCCAGCCGCTCGGCCGGGTACGCGGGGTCCAGCGGCACGTACGCGCCTCCGGCCTTCAGCACGCCCAGGAGGGAAACCACCATCTCCACCCCGCGCTCCAGGCACACGCCCACGCGCACCTCCGGCCCCACGCCGAGACCGATCAGGTGATGAGCGAGCCGGTTGGCGCGCGCGTTCAGCTCCGCGTACGTCAGCGAATCCGCCTCGTGCACCAGCGCCACCGCGTTTGGCGTGCGCGCCGCCTGCGCCTCGAACAGCTCGTGGATGCACCGGTCCGCCGGGTACTCCGCGTCCGTGCGGTTCCACTCCTCCACCACCAGCGCGCGCTCCGCCTCCGGCAGCACGTCGATGCTCCCCATCGCCCGCCCGGGAGAGAGCTCCAGCGCCTCGACCAGCCGCTCCAGCGCCGTGTGCATCATCCGGCACACCCGCTCCGCATCCGCCGGGGCCGCCACCTGCGCCGCCAGCGAGAACTCCTCGCCGCGGTCGTCCACCGCGAGCGCCACGGGGTAGTTCGTCCGCTCCTGTGCGCCAATGCCCCGCACGCCCTCCCTCGGCTGCCCCCCCTGCCGCCTCACCGCGCCGCTGTAGCGATAGTTCAGCAGCGAGGTGAACAGCGGCGCCGGTGCCGCCACGCCGCTGGAACGCTGCGCCAGCGCCAGGGAGGCGTGCTCATGCCGCAGCAGGTCCGCCAGCAGCGCGTGCATGCGCCGCACCGCCGCCTCGACCCCTTCGTCTCCCACGCCGATCCGCACCGGCAGCGTGTTGATCAGCGGGCCCATCACCCGGTCCGCGCCCTCGCCACCCTGCATGCGGCCGAAGAGCAGCGTCCCGAAGACCACGTCCGTACGCCCGCTCAGCCGCGCCAGCACCTGCGCCCACGCCAGGTGGCACAGGCTCGCCGCGCTCACCCCCAGCGCCCGCGCCCGCCGGCGCAGCCGCGCGGAGACGTCGCCCGCCACCGGAAGCCGCGCCTCCCCAATCCCACGTCCGTCCCCCCGCACGTCCAGCAGCCCATACGGCGCCGTCGGCTCCTCCACGTCGCCCAGCATCCCGCTGAAGAAGCGCTCGTGCTCCTCCCGGCTCACCCCCAGGCGCGCCTGCGCCACGTAGTTGCGGAAGGGCAGCGGCGCCGGCAAATCGGACTCCCGGCCCCGCAGGTGCGCCGAGATCTCCTCCTGCAGCACCTCCAGCGACTCGTGGTCGCCCGTCAGGTGGTGCGAGAGCAGCAGCAGCAGCCACCTGCCACGCGCTCGGTCCTCGGCGATGCACGCCCGCCGCAGCGGCGCCCGAGTCAGGTCCATCCGGTAGTGCCGGGGGTCATAGCGCCGCCACAGCAACCCGGCCGCATCCCCTGCCCCTGCCTCCAGCTGCACCTCCTCCACCGGCAGCGGCGCGCGCCGCCAGACGACCTGCACCGGCTCGCGCAGCCCCTCCCAGGCTACGGCCGTGCGCAGGACGTCGTGGCGATCGATCACCGCCTGCAGTGCCGCCAGGTACTGATCCAGACGCGCGCGGGTGTCGAACTCGGACACGCTCGACAGCAGGTACGGGTCCCCCTCCTCCGACATCAGGTAATGGAAGAGGAACCCCTCCTGCAGCGGGGCCAGCGGGTAGACGTCCTGCACGTTCGCGGCTCCGCCCGGCACCTCCGCCACGATCCGGTCGATCTCCGCCTGGCTCAGCTCAACCAGCGGCAGCATCTGCGGCGTGATCGCCTCGCAGCCAGCCGGGATCCCGTTCGCGGGGATCTCCATCTCCGGAGACGCTCCGCCCACGGCCAGGGCCAGCTCGGCCAACACCGGCGTCGTGAACAGGGTCCGCACGTCCGTGTACAGCCCCGCGCGCCGCATCCGCTCGATCAGCTTGATGGCCAGGAGCGAGTGCCCGCCCAGCTCGAAGAAGTGGTCCCACCGCCCCACCCGGTCCACCCCCAGCACCTCTGCCCAGATCCCGGCCAGCGCCGCCTCCACCTCTCCCAGCGGTGCCTCGTAGCTCCCCCGCGCGTACGCATCCCCCTCCGGCGCCGGCAGCGCCTTGCGGTCCAGCTTGCCGTTGGCAGTCAGCGGGAGCGCGTCCAGGAAGACGAACGCCGCCGGCACCATGTACTCCGGCAGGCTCTGGCGCAGGCGGTCGCGCAGCACCTCGGCCTCCGCATCGCCCACCACGTACGCCACCAGCCGCCGGTCGCCCGTCTCGTCCTCGCGCACGATGACGGTGCAATCCGCAACGCCGGGCGCCTGGCGCAGCGCGGCCTCGATC
>DASQBH010001129.1:0-2750 GCA_035635315.1 Longimicrobium sp. | reverse complement strand
CCTTGGGGCGTGAATGGATGACTCGAGTAATCCGGGAGCGTCCACGCTTACGCATGATGGTGCCTCGTGTGTACGGGCTGGGTGATCTCAGTACGATTTTGGACGAACGAGCGTACGCTCAAGCTCGTGTCATCCTTGAGTTCATGGGTGAGGATCTCCGGAAGTTCGTCCTTACGCATGCTCATCGGAAAAGCGTCGAAGCAATTCTCGAGCATGGATTCGTTCTTCTACTTGGGGAACCAGCTGCAGGAAAATCTACGATTGCGGCGACACTATCCGTGGGCGCTGCCGACCTGTGGGGCGCTTCGGCGCTCAAGGTGAAAGATGCTGACGATTTCGTAGCGCATTGGAATCCCAACGAGTCGAGTCAATTTTTCTGGATCGATGATGCGTTTGGCGCGACCCAATACGACCGGACGCTGGCTCTGCAGTGGAATAGCGTGCTTCCCCATGTACTTGCGGCGATCCGGAGGGGATCCAAAGTGGTAATGACCTCTCGTGACTACATCTATAATGCTGCGAGACACGATTTGAAAGCCACTGCCTTTCCACTGCTAAACCAATCAAAGGTCATCATTGAGGTCGAGGATCTCACGGCCTCGGAACGAGAGCAGATACTGTACAACCACATGAAGCTCGGAGATCAGCCCGCTACCTTCCGTGCATCCATAAAGAAGTGGTTGCCTACGGTTGCAGACCATCCGAATTTCCGCCCTGAGATTGCACGTCGGCTCGGTACGCGGTTATTCACCAGAAATTTACGGTTCGATCCAACGGAGATCAACAATTTCGTAGCTCGACCCCTACAATGGCTGGCTGATGTCATTCGTACGCTGGATGAGCATAGCCGCGCGGCGTTGGCCCTGGTTTTCATGTCTGGAGGGGTCCTGGCCAGTCCGCTGCAGCTTTCGCGCGAAGAAGTACGCGCAATTGAACTCATGGGGTCCAGCATCGGTGCTGTTCGCAATGCTTTAGCCGCCCTGCAGCCTTCCCTCGTTCAACTCCTGCGAACAGGTGAGGTGAGCGAGTGGCGCTTCAAGCATCCCACCATCCGCGATGCATTCGCCTCAGTTGTGGCCGAAGATCCAGAATTGCTCGACATTTACTTAGCTGGTACACCCGTCTCGACCATGCTCCAAGAAATCGCCTGCGGCAGATCCGAGATCCGAGGAGTTAGAGTGGTTGTGCCGCATAGCAGATATGATGTCGTTCTGCGGCGATTGAGTGAGGTTCGAGACAAGCAGCGAATCTGCAGCTTTCTCGACACGCGGTGCGACAACGCCTTTGTAGAGGCGTTTATCAGCAGTAATCCGGGTTTCTTGAGCGGACTACCGGTGCATTCCTACCTCAGTGCCGTGCCGGAGGTGAGCTTTATGGCCACTCTGAAGGTTCGTGGCTTGCTTCCCGAGGATGTTCGGCTATCCATTGTGAAGCGCATCGCAATACTTGCGGTCGAGACGCCTGACGCCGACTGGCTCGAAGTCCCCAGAATTCGAGCACTTTTGACCGAAGCCGAAGTTCAGCAGATTCTCGAGAGAATCCGTGACGATCTGCTTCCGAACCTGTCTGATGTGATCTCTGATTGGAAGTGGGACTACAATGACGGTGATCCAGAAGCCCATTTTGATTCATTGGCTTCAGCATTGACTGCGTATGAACGTGTCTTGAGTGACATCAGCGTGGGTGAAACCATCAAGCAGGCTTTGGAGGAGATTGGCGAAGCTGTCTCGGCGTTGAGCGACGACTACGCTCCTGTGGAGAACTGGACGGGCCTGCCTGACGACGAAACAGACGACACCGATCGCTCCCATAGAAGCATATTCGATGATGTTGACGAGTGATGGACGCGAGAACCTACATCTTCTGCTGTGGTCATGCGATGTTTAAGCGTCGAGATCGAGCAAGACGGTTGATTCGACACTCCCGTCTGGGATGCCGCCGCGCGGGCGCCGCTGCCGCTGCCGTAGAGTGACGCAGCGGCGGACGTGTGAGCGGTGAGGGTGGGCGGGCTGGGCCTCACGCGCACCGACGAGCTGTCGCGCCAGGCGGGCGTTCTGGATTCAGCGACGGGCGATTTATGGCGAATCGGTTGATGGAAGATGAAGCAGGGGCGATAGAGGCCATCCGCCGCGAGGTGCGCCGCGGTGCGTACGCGCGGGCCGGCGCGTGGGCCGACGCTCTTTCGGCGGAACTGCGGGAGCGGCCGGCGGTGGCGGTGGAGCGCGCCCGGCTGCGAATGCGGCAGGGGCGCATGCGGCTGGCGCGCGCCGCCCTGGCCAGCGCACGGATGGAGGGCGCGCGCGAGGTGGACCGCGCACTCGTGGCGCTGGAGGGCGCGTGCTGCCGGATGTTCGAGCACGCGGACTTCGAGCGCGCGCTCGCGGACGCCGACGCGGCGCTCGCCCGCGCCCATGGGCTGGAGGGGGTGGATGCCGCGGAGGTGCAGCGCGTCCACGCCCGCATTCAGCTGATGGCCGCCACGCACCACGCGCTGCCGCCCGCCGCTTCGCAGCAGGCGCGCGAGCGGCTGGCCGCATCGGCCGAGGTGCTGGAGCGGGCCGGCCGCCTGGACGAGGCACTGGGTTCGCGCCTCACCCTGGCGGGGCTGGCCGCGGGTGAGGAGCGGCTGCGGCTGCTGGCCGAGGTGAGCGACCGCGCCGCCATGGCCGGCGTGCCGCACCTGGCCGCGGAGGCGAGGGTGAACCGCGCCGAGCACCTCCTGCGCCTGGGCGACGCAGACCCGGCGGTGC
>DASQBH010001128.1:0-2986 GCA_035635315.1 Longimicrobium sp. | reverse complement strand
CCTGGGCCGGAACGACCACCAGGTGAAGGTGCGCGGCTTCCGCATCGAGCTGGGCGAGATCGAGGCGGTGCTGCGCGGGCACGAGAGCGTCACCGACTGCGTGGTGATGGCGCGCGCGGAGGCGGGCGAGCAGCGGCTGGTGGCGTACGTCGTGGGAGGTGTGGAGGCGGCCGAGCTGCGCGCGCACCTGCGGCGGAGCCTGCCTGAGTACATGGTCCCGTCCGCGTTCGTCTTCCTGGACGCGCTGCCGCTGACGCCGAACGGCAAGCTGGACCGCAAGGCGCTGCCGGCGCCGGACTTCGCCCCGGCGGAGGACCGGTACGTGGCGCCGCGGACGCCGGTGGAGGAGGTGCTGGCGGAGATCTGGGCGGAGGTGCTGCGCCTGGAGCGGGTGGGGGTGACGGAGAGCTTCTTCGAGCTGGGCGGGCACTCGCTGCTGGCCACGCGGGTGGTGTCGCGGGTCCGCGAGCTGTTCGGCGTCGAACTGCCGCTGCGGGCGCTCTTCGAGGGACCCACCGTGGCGGAGATGGCCGTGCGCGTGGAGGAGATGCGCCGCGCGGGGCTGCCGGTGCTGCCGCCCGTGGTGCCGGCCGAGCGCACGGGGGCGCTGCCGCTGTCGTTCGCGCAGGAGCGGCTCTGGTTCCTGGACCGGCTGGAGTCCGGGAGCGCCACCTACACCATCCCCGCCGCGCTGCGTCTGGCGGGCGCGCTGGACGAGGCGGCGCTGGAGCGCGCGCTGGGCGAGATCGTGCGGCGTCACGAGGCGCTGCGGACGGTCTTCGCCGAGGTGGACGGCTCGCCGGTGCAGGTGGTGGTGCCCTTCGGCGGGTTCGCCCTGCCGGTGGAGGACCTGTCGGGGCTGAGCGACGCGGATCGCGAGGAGGCGGTCAGGCGCCGGGCCGGCGAGGAGGCATCGCACCCCTTCGACCTCTCGGCGGGGCCGCTCTTCCGTGCGGCGCTGCTGCGGCTGGGTGCCGAGGATCACGTGCTGCTCCTCTCCATGCACCACATCGTCAGCGACGGGTGGAGCATGGGGGTGCTCTTCCGGGAGCTGTCGTCGCTGTACGAGGCGTACCGCGAGGAGCGGGAGTCGCCGCTGCCGGAGCTGGCGGTGCAGTACGCCGACTACGCGGTGTGGCAGCGCGAGCAGCTGGCGGGCGAGGTGCTGGACCAGCAGCTGGCGTACTGGAAGGAGCGCCTGGCGGACGCACCCGCGCTGCTGGAGCTGCCCACCGACCATCCGCGCCCGGCGGTGCAGACGTACCGGGGCGCGTTGGTCCCGGTGGAGCTCTCCCCGGAGCTGCTGGAGCGGTTGCAGGCGCTGGGGCGCAGCGAGGGCGCGACGCTGTACATGACGCTGCTGGGCGCTTTCCAGGTGCTGCTGTCGAAGTACAGCGGGAGCGAGGACATCGTCGTCGGCAGCCCCATTGCCGGACGCACGCGGCGCGAGGTGGAGGAGCTGATCGGCTTCTTCGTCAACACGCTCGTGCTGCGTACCGACCTGGGTGGAGATCCGAGCTTCCGCGAGACCCTGCGGCGGGTGCGGGAGGCGACGCTGGGCGCGTACGCGCACCAGGAGCTTCCCTTCGAGAAGCTGGTGGCCGAGCTGCAGCCGGAGCGCAGCCTGAGCCACTCGCCGCTCTTCCAGGTGTCGTTCACCCTGCAGAACGCCGGGGGCGGGGGAGGCGCTCTTGCGGGGCTGAAGATGAGCGGAGCCGGTCCGGCCATGGAGGGCGCCCAGTTCGATCTCTCCCTGACGCTCGCCGCGACCGCCCAGGGCCTGCGCGGCGTACTGAACTACAGCAGCGACCTCTTCGAGCGCGGCACGGTCGAGCGGATGCTCGGCCACCTGGAGCGGGTGCTGGAGCAGGTCGCCGCCGACCCGGACGTGCGGCTTTCGCGGCTGGAGCTGCTCGGCGAGGCGGAGCGCGCGCTGGTGCTGGAGGAGTGGAACGACACGGTGGCCGGGTATCCGGCGGACCGGTGCATCCACGAGCTGTTCGAGGCGCAGGCAGCGCGCACGCCGGACGCGGTGGCGATCGAGTTCGAGAACGAGACGCTGAGCTACGCCGCGCTGAACGCCCGCGCCAACCGGCTGGCGCACCACCTCCGCCGGCTCCATGTGGGGCCGGACGCGCGGGTGGGGATCTGCCTGGAGCGGGGCCCGGAGATGATCGCCGCCCTGCTGGCCATCCTCAAGGCGGGCGGCGCCTGTGTGCCGCTGGACCCGGCGTACCCCGCCGACCGGCTGCGCTACATGCTGGAGGACAGCGCGCCCATGGCGCTCGTCACGCAGTCGTCGCTGGCCGGCACGTTCGCGGGGCTGGACGTCCCGGTGGTGGAGCTCGACGCCCCCGCTCCGGCGTGGGCGCAGGGGCCGGAGACGAACCCCGCGTGCGCGGGGCTCACGCCGGGCCACCTGGCGTACGTCATCTACACCTCCGGCTCCACCGGGCGTCCCAAGGGCGTCGCGGTCGAGCACGGAGCCGCCGCGGCACACCTGGCCGGGTTCGCGCGCGAACTGGAGATCTGCGCCGCCGACCGCGTGCTCCACTTCGCCTCCTTCGGCTTCGACGTGGCGATCGAGGAGCTCTTCCTTCCGCTCCTGGCGGGAGCGGGTCTGGTGCTGTGCGGCGCGGAGCTCTGGCCTCCGGAGGAATGGCCGGCGCGGGTGCGCGAGGCGAAAGTCACGGTTGCCAACCTGCCTCCGGTGTACTGGCGGGAGGTGGCCGCGACGGCGGGTGGAAGCGCGCTCCCGGACCTGCGCATCCTGCTCGTGGGGTCGGAGGCGGTGCCCACGGAGGTGGTGGGCCGGTGGCGCGGCGCCGTGGAGAGCCCGGCGCGCCTGGTGAACGCCTACGGGCCAACGGAGGCGGTGATCACCGCGACGACGTTCCCGCTCCCGGGGGACTACCCGGACGGGTACGCGGGACCCGTGGTGCCCATCGGGCGGCCGCTTCCCGGCCGGTCGGCGTTCGTGCTGGAC
>DASQBH010001127.1:0-4119 GCA_035635315.1 Longimicrobium sp. | reverse complement strand
GTACGTAAGCCCCAACCATGGCGACTCGTTCACGCAGCAGGACCTGGTGCTGGGAGAAGACCTTGCCGCGCGCGCCGCGATCGCGATCGACAACGCACGGCTGATGCGGAAGGCGCAGCGCGCCCTGGCGGCCGCCGAGCTCTCCGAAGAGCGCTTCTCGCGCATCATCTCCATCGCCGCCGAAGCCATCATCTCGGTGGACGAAAGCCATCGGATCATCCTCTTCAACGAGGGCGCGGAGCACATCTTCGGCTACCGCCAGGGCGAGATCATGGGCCAGCCCCTGGCCCTGCTCCTCCCCGAGCGCGCCTGTGCGGTGCACGAACGGCACATCCACGCGTTCGGCGAGTCACCCGAGGTCGCGCGGCCCATGGGACACCGGCAGGAGATCGCCGGGCGTCGCAGAAACGGGGAAGAGTTCCCCGCCGAAGCCTCCATCTCCAAGCTGGAGGTGGGAGGTGAGCGGGTGTACACGGTGGTGCTGCGGGATACGACGGAAGCCAGGAACGCCGCGAT
Source organism: Longimicrobium sp. (assembly GCA_035635315.1). Lineage (GTDB taxonomy): Bacteria > Gemmatimonadota > Gemmatimonadetes > Longimicrobiales > Longimicrobiaceae > Longimicrobium. The sequence continues at coordinate 3,603 of DASQBH010001127.1, read as the reverse complement.
CGCGATGGAGAACCTTCTGCTCGCGGTAACGCAGGCCACGGAGGCGCGGTCCCGGCTGCTGCGCGGCGTAACCCACGACGTCAAGAACCCGCTGGGCGCGGCGGATGGATACGCGCAGCTCCTGGAGCTGGAGCTGCGCGGAACGCTCCTTCCCGAGCAGGCAAAGCTGGTGGCCGGCGTGCGGCGCGGCATTCGCGGCGCGCTGGCGATGATTACCGACCTTCTGGATCTGTCGCGGGCGGAGAGCGGCGGGCTGCCCGTGGAGCGGATACCGGTAGACGTTGCGGCGGTGGCCGCGGAGGCGCTGGAGGATCACCGGGGCGCGGCCGAGGCGGCAGGGCACGTGCTGGCCTGGGACGGGGGCCCGCCGATGCCGATCTACACGGACCCGGTGCGGGTGCGCGGCGTGCTGGGCAACCTGCTGTCGAACGCGCTCAAGTACACGCCGCCCCCCGGCCGCATCACACTTGGGATCGAGCGGGTCGCGCGCGGCGCCAGGCCGGGACCCGGCGAGTGGGTGGCCGCGCACGTCCGCGACAACGGCCCCGGGATTCCGCTCGATGCGCGAGAGAGCATCTTCGGCGAATTCCACCGGCTGCATTCCGCCGAGCAGGCGAGCGGACACGGCCTGGGCCTGGCCATCAGCCGCCTGATCGCCCGCCTTCTGGGCGGTGACCTCCTCGTGTCCGGCGAGCCCGGGGAGGGTGCGACCTTTTCCCTCTGGCTCCCCGCGGCCGAGCCCCGTGGCGATGGCGCTGAAGAAACCCCGGCCCCTGGCTGACGGGAAAGCGACTTCGTGACGAGCCGTGGAGGCGATGGACGGATCGATGCGGATCCGTCCGCCGGGCGCGGATCAGGCGGCCGGCGCTCCCCCCGCCGCGGCTTCGCGCGCGCGTTCCACGTCCCGGCGCGGCGGCTGGCCGAAGAGCCGGGCGTATTCGCGGCTGAACTGCGATGCGCTCGCGTACCCCACCTCGTAGGCCACCGAGTCCGCGCTGAGCGCGCCCGACAGCAGCAGGCGGCGGGCCTCCTGCAGCCGCAGCCGCTTCTGGTACTGGATGGGGCTCATCGCCGTGGCCGCCTTGAAGTGGTGGTGCAGAGCCGAAGGACTCATGTGCACCCGGTTGGCGAGCGCCTCTACCTGCAGCGGTTCCGCGAAGTGCTCCTTGATCCAGCCGATCGCCCCTGAAACCCGGCGGAGGCGCCCGTCTCCGATCGCCATCTGCGCCAGCCGCCCGAACTGCTCGCTCTGCAGCAGCCGGTAATTCACCTCCCGCAGGATCAGAGGCGCCAGCACGGGGATTTCTTCCGGCGCGTCGAGCAACCGCACCAGCCGGAGAAGCCCATCGAGGAGCGGCGCCCGCAGAGGGCTTACGTAGAGTGCCCGGCCGTCGTGGTCGTCGCGGGGCGCCTGCCTGCCCGTTTCCACGATCAGCGCCGCGAGCTCGCGCGGATCGACCGTGAAAGTCATGCAGAGGTATGGCTCGTCCGGGCTCGCCTCCAGGACGTTGCTGACCACCGGCAGGTCGACCGAAACCGCGAGGTACTGCGACCGGTCGTAGACGTAGATGGCATCTCCGAGCGTCACCTGCTTCCGCCCCTGCACCACCACGTACACCGCCGCCTCCTGGAGCGCGTGCGCCGGCTCGGTCGGATGCGAGAACCGCCACAGCTTCAGCGCCGGGATCTCCGTCTCGTGCCCTCCGTCCGAGCCCGTCCGGCGCTCGAGAATCCCCGCGAGCTCGACCCGCAGTGCCTCCAGGCGGATCGCCTCCGGGTCGCGGACAGCTGAACCGGATCCATCGGAATTGAATGTCATCGCCGCGCTTTCCTGCTGAGTAACCGATCTGCTGAACGCTCGGACGATACATCCTGACGGGGCGTGCTTCCAGCGTCGTGGAGGAATAGGCAAGCATCGTCCACGATTGGGCAGAGGCCGCGCAGGGCGAGAGGATTACCTTACTTCCTCGTGCTGCGATAACCCGTGTCGGCCTGCCGACACGGTGCAAAAAACGGAGAAGGGGAAATCATGGCGGACAAGAAGATCTGGTTCATCACGGGCGCCGGTCGTGGGATGGGCGTCGATTTCGCCCGGGCCGCACTGGCCGCCGGCCACGCGGTGGTGGCTACCGGCCGGGACCCCGACGCCGTGGCCGGTGCCCTGGGTGCGTCGGACGACCTTCTGGTCGTGAAGCTCGACGTCACCAGCCCCGCCGATGCCGAGGCCGCTGTGCACGCGGCTGTCGAGCAGTTCGGCCGCATCGACGTGCTGGTCAACAACGCCGGCAACTTCTACGCGGGGTTCTTCGAGGAGATCACCCCCGAGAACTTTCGGGCACAGGTCGAGACCAACCTGTTCGGTCCGGTGAACGTCACGCGCGCCGTGCTCCCCGTCATGCGCGCCCAGCGCTCGGGGCTCGTCGTGACGATTTCCTCCGCCGCCGGCATCACCGGGCAGGAGTTCGTCTCGGCCTATGCCGCGTCGAAGTTCGGCGTCGAGGGGTGGATGGAGTCGCTGGCCCCCGAGGTCGCGCACTTTGGCATCCGCACGATGCTCGTGGAGCCCGGGTTCTTCCGCACCGAGCTGCTCACGGAGGGGTCGACGAACTACCCCGAGCCTTCGATCGACGCCTACGCCGAGAAGACCCGGCAGACCGTCGCCGCATGGAAGGGGATGAGCGGCCAGCAGGGCGGGGACCCGGCCAAGCTCGCCAAAGCGCTGGTCAAGCTTGCGGGGCTGGATGAGCCGCCTGTTCGCTGGGCCGCCGGTGCCGACGTCTTGGGGGCGCTCGAACAGAAGGGCCGGGACCTGCTCGCCCAGGCCGATGCCTACCGGAAACTGTCCTCATCACTCGGATACGACGACGCCGAGTAGAGGGCGCCCGTCCGGAAAAGGGTGTCTGCTCGTCTGAGCCACACCCTCAGCTACAGAACCAAAGGAACTGGTCATGGAAACGAACAAGCAATCAGCCGGGGCGGGCCTTCGAGATCGCCGCGCCCTGAGCCGGCGAAACCTCCTGTTGGGCGCGGCCCTCGCCGGGGCGGTGATGGCCGTCGGACCCCTGGCATCGACGGCAAGCCCGAACGAAGGGAATCGGACCGTCGCGCAGAACGTCCGGTTCGACAACAACGGCATCGAGATGGCTGGCGACCTCTACCTCCCGGACGGGTTCAACCAGACTCGGAAATACGCCGCCATCGTGGTCGTCCACCCAGGCGGCGGCGTCAAGGAACAGACAGCGGGCCTGTACGCCCGGAAGCTCGCCGAGGAAGGGTTCGTCGCCCTTGCTTTCGACGCGTCGCACCAGGGCGAGAGCGGGGGCCTGCCCCGGCTTCTCGACGACCCCATGAAGCGGGTCGGAGACATCTACAGCGCCGTCGATTACCTCACCACGCTCCCCTATGTTGCCGCCGACCGCATCGGTGCCCTTGGCATCTGCGCCGGCAGCGGAGCGACGGTCAAGGCTGCCTCGACCGACCGCCGTATCAAGGCTCTCGCAACCGTGAGCGCGGTAGACGTCGGCGCGGCGACCCGGAAGGGGTGGGACGGCACCGCCTCGGAAGCCGACCAGATCGCGACGCTGGAGGCGGTCGCCCTGCAGC
>DASQBH010001126.1:0-2051 GCA_035635315.1 Longimicrobium sp. | reverse complement strand
GGGGAGGGGCCGGGGGAGGGGCACCCCGCGGACGCAGTTCGATGCCTGCCGGCGCGCGCCCGAAGTTCTCCCCTCTCCGTGAGGAACGAACGGGGAGGGGCCGGGGGAGGGGCACCCACGAAAAGCGGGCCCGGAGCACGATGCTCCGGGCCCGCTCGGCCGTCCTCGGACGCCAGCAACTGCTACACGGCGACCGCGGAGCCGGGGACCAGGCCGATGGTCACCTGCGGGCGGGTGAGCAGGCCCACCAGCGCGCCGATGCGCTCCAGGTTGCACGGCTTGGTGATGTGCCCCGCAAAGCCCTCCGCCATCACCCGCCGCTCCGGCCAGGTGAGCACGTCGGCGCTCACGGCCACCACCGGGATGGCCGCGGTGGCCGGGTCCTCCGCCAGCGCGCGGCGCGCGGCCACGCCGTCCATCCGCCGCATGCGAATGTCCATCAGCACCAGGTCCGGCTGCCGGTCGCGCGCCATCTCCACCCCCTCCTGCCCGTCGAAGGCGTGCAGGACGGTGTAGCCGGAGTGTTCCAGGAACACGCCGCACACGGTGTGCTGATCGGGGTCGTCGTCGACGATGAGGACGGTGCTGCGGGCCATGGGGCACCTCGGCAGGGGGCGCCGGTCCGGCGGGGACGCGGATGCGGTGGTGACCCAAATCTATCGTGTTTGCCTCAGCCGAACAACTATTTCGTGTAACTGCTACGTAACTGGCGGCTTGCGTGTGGAGCAGCCTTCAGGCCGGCCGCGTGCCGCGGTTCTTGTCGATGATGGCGACCAGGATCAGCACGAACGCCAGCAGGCGGACGCCGTACAGCCACAGCTGCTCGCGGTTGGGATCCTGGAACAGGGCCAGCAGCAGCCGCTGCAGCGCCAGCAGCCAGAACGCGCCCGCAAAGATGCCGAACAGGCGGTCGCGCGTCTCGCGCCAGAAGCGCAGAAAGAACAGGCCCGCGACCGCGTAGCCCATCACCAGCAGGCCGCTGACGAGCGCGGTCACCGGGTTTCCCATACCAGTCCGTACAGCAGCAGGGCTACGCCCGCCAGCGCGGGAAGGGTGCGCCAGAGCGAAAGGTCCACGGCGGGCATCACGCTCTTGTCGATCAGCAGCAGCACGTTGTTGGTGGCCAGGCCCGCAAAGCACAGCCCCGACCACAGCAGCAGCCGCGCGCGGCTGGCGGCGTAGCCGCGCAGCAGCAGCACCGCGCACGCCAGGCTGGTAAGGGCACACAGGGAATAGACGAGCGTCGCCATCAGTCCTTCCTGAGCTTGAAGGCGTTTGCGAAGCTGCGGAGCGGGTCCGGGGGCTTGTTGTAGATCAGGTTGATGACGGCCACGCGCGCCCGCCGGTAGGCATCGGCCAGCGCGTCCACCTGCGCGGCCAGCGCGGGGCGCGTGGGCGCGTAGCGGTACGCCGGGTTGGCCGCGTCGTTGGACGAGGCCAGCCCCATCTCCACCAGCTGCTCCAGGCGGCGCGTGGCCCCGGCGGGCACGGTGTAGATGGAGCGCGCCACCTCTTCCGGCGTCCACTCCCGCGCCGGGTCGGAATGCACCAGCAGCAGCGTCTCCAGCAGCTCCGCCGAGTCGACGTGCTGCGCGACAAAGCTTCTAACGACGTCCGGGATCTCGGTCTGGCTCATCCGCTCCCATGGTTCGCGCCCCGCCCGCCGCCAGAAGGCGGACCCGGCCAGTATAGACCCCGCCTCCCCCCCGCGCCATATCACGCGTGGATCCAGCCCGCCGGACCCACCTTCCGGTTGCGGACGCGCAGGCGCCCGGGCCGCCGCACACCCCCAGGCCGCCGAGTCCGCGCAGGCGGACTTTGTGTAGTTGTTGCCGCGAATTCATTCGCCCGGCAGGCGGCGCGGCAGGTTCTCTCCCCAAATCACGATCGCATCCCTCCACTCCAGCGGATGCATGCCAGGTCGCCGAACCGGGATCGCACATCACGACACTGGCGCCTCGCGTCCGGACGCTTCTTATTCCACGTGCCGGCCGACGGGCCCTCTCCCCCGCCGACTTCGCCGCTCGTTCCTCGCGGCTCGCGGCGACCCC
>DASQBH010001125.1:0-3373 GCA_035635315.1 Longimicrobium sp. | reverse complement strand
AGAGGACCATACCCGATCTTCCTCTGTATCTCTGGCTTTTGTCTGTTCCTCTGTACCTTTCGCCGTTTTCTGGTATGGAACCCGCGCCGGGGGATGAGGTAGCACCGCGCGGCCATCATCATCCGCGAAATCCACATCCCCGGAATCCGTTGTCCATGCGTATCTTGCGCGCTCTTCTGCCCGTCCTGGCGCTCGCCGCGTGCGTGCCCGGCGCACCCGCGTCCGCACCCGCCGCGAGCCCGTCGTCATCCACCGAAGCCGCGCCCGCCCTCCCCGCGCTGACGGGGGACACGTCCGTCATCCGCGGCGTGCTGCCCAACGGGCTTACCTACTACGTGCGCCGCAACGCCGAGCCGCGCGCCCGCGCCGAGCTGCGCCTGGTGGTGAACACGGGCTCCGTGCTCGAAGACGCCAACCAGCGCGGGCTTGCCCACTTTCTGGAGCACATGGCGTTCAACGGCACGCGCCGCTTTCAAAAGCACCAGATCGTGGACTACCTGGAGCGGGTGGGGATGCGGTTCGGGCCCGACATCAACGCCTACACCAGCTTCGACGAGACCGTGTACATGCTGCAGCTGCCCACCGACAGCGCGGGCGTGCTGGACACGGGGCTGCAGATCCTGCGCGACTGGGCCGACGGCATCGCCCTGGACCCGGAGGAGATCGAGAAGGAGCGCGGGGTGGTGATCGAGGAGTGGCGCCGCTCGCGGGGCGCCGGCGCCCGCATCAGCGACCGCCAGTTCCCCTTCCTCTTCGCCGGGTCGCGCTACGCCGAGCGGCTGCCGATCGGCGACCTGGAGACGCTGCGCACCTTTGCGCCGGAGACGCTGCGCCGCTTTTACGAGGCGTGGTACCGGCCGGAGCTGATGGCCATTGTGGCCGTGGGCGAGTTCGACCCGCGCGAGATGGAGACCCGCATCCGCGCCGAGTTCGGCGGAATGGCGGCGAAGGGCGGTCCGGCGCGGCCGGAGATCGCCATGCCCTTCCCCGACAGCACGCGCTACATGGTGACGGTGGATCCCGAGGTGCCGCGGACCAGCGTCAACATCAACTGGATGATGCCGGCGCAGCCCGACACCACGCCGCAGGAGATCCGCCGCTCCATCGTGGACGGGATGTTCGCGGGGCTGCTGGGCGACCGGCTGCAGGACATCAGCCTGCTCCCCGACGCGCCGTTCTTGGACGTGGGCTCGTACCAGGGCGGGTCGCTGCGGCCGGTGGAGACGTTCGCGCTGAACGCGGCGGTCGCGGAGGGCGGGGCGGAGCGCGGGCTGGGCGCGCTGGTGGCGGAGCTGGAGCGCGCGGCGCGGCACGGCTTTACCACGGCGGAGCTGGAGCGGGAAAAGGCGGAGCTCCTGCGCATGTGGGAGCAGATCCACGCCGAGCGGGCCAAGACGCCCAGCGCCGCGTACGCCGGCACCTACACCGACCACTTTCTGCGCGGCGGGCCGCTGCGCACGGTGGATGACGAGTACGCGATGAACCGCGCCGTCGTCCCCACGGTCACGCTGGACGAGGTGAACGCCGCTGCCCGGCGCTACTCCGCGCTGCGCGACCGCGTGGTGCTGGTGAGCGGGCCGGAGCGCGCGGGGCTGCAGCGTCCCAGCGAGGCGCGGCTGGCGTTCGTGGCGGATTCCGTGACGCGGTCGGAGCTGGCGGTGTACACCGAGACGGTCTCCGACGCGCCGCTGCTGGCTTCCACGCCGGCACCGGGGCGCGTGGTGCGGACCGATTCCACGCCGGAGATCGGGGTGATCCGCTGGACGCTGAGCAACGGCGCGCGCGTGGTGCTCAAGCCCACGGACTTCAAGGACGACGAGATCCTGTTCGCCGCCACCAGCCCCGGCGGCCTCTCGCTCCTTCCCGACAGCGCGCACCTCTTCGGGCGGACGGCCACGGCGGCGGTGCAGCTGGGGGGCGTGGGCGGCCTGTCGCTGACGGACCTGCAGAAGCGGCTGACGGGAAAGGCCGCGTCCGTCGGCCCGAACGTGGGGGAGCTTTCGGAGGGGATGAACGGCTACGCGGCGCCGCGGGACGTGGAGACGCTCTTTCAGCTCATCCACCTCTACTTCACGCAGCCGCGGCGCGACACCACGGCGTGGGCGGCGTACCTGCAGCGCGGCCGCGAATCGCTGCGCAACCGCAACGTGACGCCGGAGTCCGCCTTTGGCGACACGGTGACGGCCATCCTTACACAGGGGCACCCGCGGATGCGGCCGTTCACCAGCGCCGTGTTCGACTCGCTGGACATCGATCGCTCGCTGGCCATCTACCGCCAGCGCTTTGCCGACGCGGGCGACTTTACCTTCTACTTCGTGGGGACGTTCGATCCCGACTCGCTGCGGCCGCTGGTGGAGACGTACCTCGCCAGCCTTCCCGGCACGGGGTCGCGCGAGACCTTTCGCGACCTGGGCATCCGCCCGCCGACGGGCGTGGTGGAGCGCACGGTGCGGCGGGGCGTGGAGCCCAAGGCGCGCACCGTCCTGGTCTTTACCGGCCCCGCCGAGTTCTCGCGAGAGGCCACGGCCGACATCGGCGCGCTGGCGGAAGCGCTGCAGCTGCGCCTGCGCGAAAAGCTGCGCGAGGACCTGGGCGGCACCTACTCGGTGGGCGTGGGAGGGGGCGTGATTCGCGATCCGTACCCGCGCTACACCCTGAACATCGAGTTCGGCTCGGCGCCGGAGCGGGTGGACGAGCTGGTGCGGGTGGTGATGGCGGAGATCGACACGGTGCGCGCGGTGGGCGTTCCGCAGGACATCGTCGACAAGGTGCGCGAGGCCTTTCGCCGCTCGCGCGAGACGGACATGCGCGAGAACTCCACCTGGATCGCGCGGCTGATGACGTACGACCGCAACGGCTGGGATCCGCGCCAGATCAACGAGAACCTGGTGGCCAGCCGGGTGAGCGTGGAGCGCGTTCGCGCGGCCGCGCGGCTGTACCTGGACCCCGCGCGCCGCGTGCAGGTGTCGCTGGTGCCCGAGGCGGGGGCGGCGCAGGCGGGGGCGCGGCAGGAGGGCGGATCAACGGCGCCGTAGGGGCCGCGCCGCAGGACGTGAGCCGCGCCGGCACCAGGAGCGAATGAATTCGCCGCTGGGAAAACGCAAAATCTGCCTTCGCGGATTGTAGCCGCGAGCGTTGGGCTCGACGAAAGACCACGAGCATCCGACGCTGGATTCCTCGGTCGCGCCCGAGTGTGCCGTGAGGGAGGGTTCCGCGCGGCGCTCCCTCGGAATGACAATCCTGTCGATTCCGATGTAGTCGAAGCCCCGTTCGGCGCGCGTGAGCGAGCCGGGACGGGGCTTCTGGTTTTCGTCCGGCGGCTGATGCCGATTGCGGATCCAATCCGGTGACCTCCCGGTTGCGGACGCACAGG
>DASQBH010001124.1:0-3680 GCA_035635315.1 Longimicrobium sp. | reverse complement strand
GGAGTGCGCGGGGGACATCCCCGTGGTGTCGCTGGAGGCGGGGGAGCGGGACGAGCCGCTGCCGCGGATGGCGGGGCCGGGGAACCTGGCGTACGTGATCTACACCTCCGGATCCACCGGGCGTCCCAAGGGCGTGGCGATCGAGCACCGCAGCGCGGTGGCGTTCGCCTGCTGGGCGCGCGAGGTGTTCGGGCCGGAGGAGTTCGAAGGAGTGCTGGCGTCCACGTCGGTCTGCTTCGACCTGTCGGTGTTCGAGCTGTTCGTGACGCTGGCGTGGGGCGGGTGCGTGGTGCTGGCCGAGAACATCCTGGAGCTGCCGCGGCTGGCGGCGGCGTCGCGGGTGCGGATGGTCAACACCGTCCCCTCCGGGCTGGCGGAGCTGGTGCGGACGGGCGGCGTTCCCGCGTCGGTGCGCACGGTGAACCTGGCGGGCGAGCCGCTGCCGGGGACGCTGGTGGAGGACGTGTGCGCGCGCACCGGCGTGCGGCGGGTGATGAACCTGTACGGCCCGTCGGAAGACACGACGTATTCCACCGGCGCCGAGATCGCGCGCGGCGAGCGGATGCCGCCGATCGGCGTGCCGATCACCAACACGCAGGCGCACGTGGTGGACCTCCGCGGGCGCCTCACCCCCGTCGGCGTGCCAGGTGAGCTGTACCTGGGTGGGGCGGGGCTGGCCCGCGGCTACTGGAGCCGCCCGTCGCTCACGGCGGAGCGCTTCGTTCCGGACCCGTTCAGCGGCGTCCCCGGGGCGCGGCTGTACCGCACGGGCGCCCAGGTGCGGCGGGACCGCACGGGCTCGCTGGAGTTCCTGGGCCGCCGCGACCACCAGGTCAAGCTGCGCGGCTTCCGCATCGAGCTGGGCGAGATCGACGCGGCGCTGCGGGCGCACCCGTCGGTGCTGGAGAGCGTGGTGGTGGTGCGCGAGGACGTGCCGGGCGACCGGCGGCTGGTGGCGTACCTGGGGAGCAATCCGCAGGTGCCCGCCGACGCGGCCGCGCTGCGCTCGCACCTGGAGCAGCGGCTCCCCGCCTACATGGTGCCCCCCACCTTCGTGTGGATGGAGCGGCTGCCGCTGAGCCCCACCGGCAAGATCGACCGGGCGGCCCTCCCGGCGCCCGAGGCGCCGCGGGTGGACCCGGAGGACGACGGGCGGCCGCAGTCGGACCTGGCGCGCGCCATCGCGGGCGTCTGGGCAGAGGTGCTGGGGCTGGAGAAGGTGGGCCTGCGCAGCAACTTCTTCGACCTGGGCGGCCACTCGCTCCTGGCGCTGCGCGCGCAGCACCGCCTTTCCGAGGTGCTGGGACGCGAGGTCTCCGTCGTCGACATCTTCCGCCACCCGACCGTCGAGTCGCTCGCCGAGAAGCTGCGCGGCGGCGCCGAGATCCTTCCGGCCCTGGCGCCCGCGGAATCCGCCGGAGAGCGGAGCCCGGACATCGCCATCATCGGCTGGTCCGGCCGCTTCCCCGGCGCCGACAGCGTCGAGGCGCTCTGGAAGAACGTCTGCGCCGGGATGGAGTCCGTCTCCTTCTTCTCCGACGAGGAACTGGTTGCGGCGGGGGTGGATCCGGAGCTGCTGCGCGATCCCAACTACGTCCGCGCCAAGGGCGTGCTGCACGACATCGAGCATTTCGACGCGGCCTTCTTCGACGTGGGCCCGCGCGAGGCCGAGATCACCGATCCCCAGCACCGCCTGTTCCTGGAGTGCGCCTGGGAGGCGATGGAAGACGCCGCCTACGACCCGCAGCGGTATCCGGGGTCGGTGGGCGTGTTCGCCGGGGCGGGGCAGAACGGCTACTGGCTCAACGTCTACTCCGACCCCGAGGTCGTCCGCACCACGGGCCACACGGCCATCCGGCTGGGGAACGAGAAGGACTTCCTCCCCACCCGCGTGTCGTACAAGCTGGGGCTGCGCGGGCCCAGCGTGAACGTGCAGACCGCGTGCAGCACCTCGCTGGTGGCCGTCCACATGGCCTGCCAGAGCCTGATCCGCGGCGAGTGCGACATGGCGCTGGCGGGCGCGGCGCAGGTCGCCAACCAGCAGAAGGCGGGCTACGTCTACGCCGAAGGCGGCGTGCACTCCCCCGACGGCCACTGCCGCGCGTTCGACGCGCAGGCGCAGGGCACGGTGGGCGGCAACGGCGTGGGCATCGTCGTCCTCAAGCCCCTGGCCGCGGCGCTGGCGGACCGCGACCACGTGTACGCGGTGATCCGCGGCTCGGCGATCAACAACGACGGCTCGGTCAAGGCCGGGTTCACGGCGCCGGGGGTGGACGGGCAGGCGCAGGCGATCGCGGCGGCGCAGCGGGCGGCCGGCGTGACGCCCGACCAGATCGGCTACGTGGAGGCCCACGGCACGGGGACGCCGATCGGCGACCCGATCGAGATGGCGGCGCTCTCCCAGGTCTTCGGGACGGAGCGCGAGAACCCCTGCGCCATCGGCTCCATCAAGACCAACATCGGCCACCTGGACGTGGCCGCGGGCGTGACCGGGCTCATCAAGGCCGCGCTGACCGTGCGCGACGGGTTGGTGCCGCCGTCGCTGCACTTCGAGCGGATCAACCCCCGCATCACCGCCAGCGGCGCGCTGCAGGTGAACACGCGGCTGCGCGAGTGGACGGATTCGCCGGCGCCGCGCCGCGCGGGCGTGAGCTCGTTCGGCCTGGGCGGCACCAACGCGCACGTGGTGCTGGAGCAGCCCGCGCCCGTGGAGGCGCCGGCTCCGTGGACCCGGTCCGCGCACCTGCTGGTGGTGTCGGCGCGGACGCAGGCGGCGCTGGAGACGGCCGCCGCCAACCTGGGCCGCCACCTGCGCCAGCGGGACGACGACCTGGCCGACGTCGCGTACACGCTGCAGGTGGGACGCGGCCAGTTCCGCTACCGCCGCGCCGTGGTCTGCGCGGGGGCCGAGGACGGAGCCCTGGCCCTGGAGTCCGGCCGCGGCGCCGTGGATGGGCGGGCGGCGGAGAGCGCGTCCGTGGCCTTCCAGTTCCCCGGCGAGGGAACGGCGCGGGTGGGGATGGGCGAGGAGCTGTACCGCTCCGAGCCCACCTTCCGCGCCGCGGTCGACCGCTTCGCGGAGCTCTTCCGCGCCGCGCTGGACGTCGACCTGCGCGAGGCGCTGTACCCGACCGCGGAGCGCCGTGAGGATGCCGAAGCGCTCCTGCGCCGGCCCTCCGTGGCCGCGGCGGCGCTGTTCGCCACCGAGGCTGCGCTGGCGGAGCTGTGGATGGAGTGGGGCGTCCGCCCCGAGGCCATGATCGGCCACGGCGCCGGCGAGTACGCGGCCGCGTTCGTCGCGGGCGTGTTCACGGCGGAGGACGCGGTGCGGCTGGTCGCGGCCCGGGGACGGCTCCTGGAGCGCCTCCCCGCCGGGGCGACGCTCGCGGACCTCCCCGACGAGGCGGTGATGGAGCTGGCCGGCGAGCTGGGGCGGATGGCGCTCCGCCGGCCGCGCATCCCCTTCGTCTCCACCGTGACCGGCACCTGGATCCGGGAGCGCGAGGCGACGGACGCGGCGTACTGGGTGCGCCACCTTCGCGAGGCCGCGGCGTTCGACGACGGGCTGCGGACCCTGCTGGAGGAGCCGCGGCACCTGGTGGAGGTCGGTCCGGGACAGACGCTGACCGACCGGGCCCTGGCGGCGCGGCCGGAGGGTGCGCGCGCCCTGGCCTCGCTGG
>DASQBH010001123.1:0-2604 GCA_035635315.1 Longimicrobium sp. | reverse complement strand
CCACCACCGCGGCGACCATCGCGGGAACGCCGTTCACCGCGCTGGGAATGTTCAACGGCGCCGCCGCCGACCCGGCGCTGGCCAGCCAGTTCGTCCCCACCGGCGCCCCCACGCTCAGCCCGGGGAACGTCATGCGCGCCGCCGAGGTGGACGTGCTGCAGGTGTTCCAGGAGAGCGAGGTCGCGGCGATCGCGCTTCCCGCGGGGGTCACGGGCGTGTTTCCCTACGGCTTCGTGGTGCGCAGCGCCACCAGCTCCACCAACCGCACCCTCCCGGTGGCCGCGACCGCCAACGACTTCGGGGGGCTGATGACCTTTGCCTATCGCTACCCGCTCACCGCCAGCGCCAACTCCGACCCGTTCACCATCACCTTTCAGGCGGTGGCGGTAGAGGACACGGAGACGCGGATGACGGAAAGCATGGAAGAGGCGCAGGACAGTAGCGCCGTGCGCCGCATCCGCGAGCGCGCGGCGTCCCTCGGCGCCACCACGGTCACCGTGCTGCCGGGGAGCAGCGCCACCGCCAGCGACGTCCCCGACTACCCCGGCCAGCGCCAGATCTGCACCGTGCGCACCGCGGGGACGTCGGCGGCGCCCACGCGCTACATCACCAACCCGGCGGCGTACACCCGCATCAACATGCTGCGGCCGGGGGAGAGCCTCAGCGCCTGCGGGGCGAGCTTCCGCAGCGGCACCCCGTCGGTGGCCACGCCCGGCTCGCCCTACACCGTCACCCTGGCGGCCATGGACCGGTACGGCAACCTGCGCACGGTGGTGGACTCGGTGCAGCTGGAGCGCGTCTCCGGCCCCACCGCCACCATCGGCGCGCGCGCGGCGCTGGTGAGCGGGCAGGCCAGCATCCAGCTCAACTACGGCACCCTGGGCAGCTCACTGCTGCGGGCCGTGGGACGCCGCGTCCAGGCCGAGCACGCCGTGGAGGTGGGGGCGCCCTCCGTCACCCTGCACCAGGGGAACCGGCAGGCCGGCATGGCGGGGACCTCGCTCCTCACCAGCCCCGCGGTGGTGGTGCGCGACGGCGCGGGGAACGTGCTCCCCGGACGCACCGTCGTCTTTTCCGTCACCGGCGGCGATGGCACCGTCACGGGGGCCACGGTCATCACCGACGCCGCCGGCGTCGCCACGGTGGGTAGCTGGACCCTGGGGTCCACGGCCAACCTGAACACCCTTACCGCCACGGTGCTGGGCCCGGGCGTGGTCAACAGCCCCATCGCCTTCAGCGCGGCCGGCTGCGCGGCGGGCGCGGCCACGGGGTACGGCATCACGCTCTGCTACAACTCCACCATGACGGCGTCGCAGCGCGCGGCGTTCGAGTCGGCGGCCAGCCGGTGGCAGGGGCTGATCACCGGCGACCTGAGCAACATCGCCGTCAACCAGGCGTCGGGCTTTTGCGGAAGCACCTCGCCCAGCCTGAACATGACGGTGGACGACCTGCTGATCTTTGCGGCGGTGGAGAACATCGACGGCCCCGGCGGCGTGCTGGGAAGCGCGGGCCCCTGCTGGATCCGCAGCCCCGGCTTCCTTTCCATCGTGGGCACCATGCGCTTCGACGCGGCCGACCTGGCCAGCATGGAGGGAAGCGGGCAGCTGGGCCCCGTGATCGTGCACGAGATGGGACACGTGCTGGGGATCGGCACCCTGTGGACCGCCCTCGGCCTGCTGAACAGCCCGTCGTCGGCCGGGTCGCCGCTGGACACCTGGTTCGGCGGGGCCGGCGGCATCACCGGCTTCAACAACGTGGGCGGCAGCACCTACACGGGCGGAAACAAGGTTCCCGTGGAGAACACCGGCGGCTCCGGCACCATGAACGCCCACTGGCGCGAGTCCGTCCTGGCCAACGAGCTGATGACGGGCTGGATCAACGTGGGCAGCAACCCGCTCAGCGAGCTCACCGTCCGCTCGCTGGGTGACATGGGCTACACCGTCAACGTGGCGGGCGCGGACCCGCTCTTCCTGACGCTCTCCCTGCGCGCCGGCCCGCAGGAGGCCGGGGTGCAGATGGTGAACGACGTGTGGATGGGCCCCCTGTACTCCGTTGACCCGCAGGGCCGCCCCACCCGCATGCGCTAGTCCGCTCGTCACCGCGGATGCACGCAAAGAAGCCCTCTCCCCGCGCGGGAGGGGGCTTCTTCGCGTCGCGGCGGCAAGACCGGGCGTCTGCGCAGCTCACCTCGACCGTGGAGCGGGTGGAGGGTTCTCCAGATCGCGCATCGGGTGATCCGGACGGCGTGCTCCCGTGCGCTGCGGAGATCATCCGGTGATCCGCATCCCTCCTCAAAAAAAACGCGGATGCGCCCCCTGCCGCGCTTCCGTCCCTCTCCCGTTCCCGACATCCCACGCCGGCTCGTGCCTCGTCGACCGGCCTGCCCTCCGGAACGCCCACGCCGATCCGCCCGCACGGAGAGTGTGTTCGAGAATCAGCTTGACGGCATGACTTCCTGAGAGAGTGTTGCCAAACCTCAGGCATGGAAAGAAGCGATGTCATCCTGAGGGAGCGCACCACGTGTAACCAGAAGTCACACAATGACCTGCGCGCGACCGAAGGACCTTCTCCCGGCTTGCGGGGGACATGCTGCACGCCGCGGAT
>DASQBH010001122.1:0-3151 GCA_035635315.1 Longimicrobium sp. | reverse complement strand
GGCCGCACCGGCAGCTCAGCGGCGCCGACGGTGCACGTGCTCGCGCATTCCCTCGGCGGTCTCGTGGCTGCGCTGCGGGCGCACCGGAACCCGGGAAGGCTGGGCACGCTGGTCCTCAATGCGCCCTGGCTGGAACTCCGGGGCAGCAGCCTGATCCGGAACATCGCGGTGCATCTGGTGGAACCGCTGGCGCGCGCAGATCCGCGCCGGGTGCTCCTGATGCCCAGCATGCCCGGCTATTGGGACAGTGTGGGCGGCACAGCGCACGGCGAATGGGTCCTGGATCCCGCGTGGCGTCCGCGGGAATCCTTCCCCGTCCGGCCGGGCTGGATGAAGGCAGTCCTGGCCGGCCACGCGGCCGTGGCGCACCGGCTCGACATCCGCTCGCCGGTGCTGGTCATGCTGTCCGGACGCACCCGGATCCAGGCCGAGTGGTCCGAGGAACTCATGGGACTCGACGCCGTGATCGATGTCGAGGAAACGGCGCGCAGTGCGCTCAGGCTGGGCCGCCGGACGGCCGTCTTCCGGTACCCGGGGGCGATCCACGACATCTTCCTGTCCCGCCGCGCGGTGCGGCAGGAGGCCTACGACGACGTCGTCCGCTGGCTCAGCCTGTACCCGGGCTGACGCGACCTGACCACGGGCCGGCGTCAGGCGCCGGTGCGCTTGGGTCAGGCCGGGCCGGTGCGCTTGGGTCAAGCCGGGCCGGCGCCCTTGGGTCAGGCCTGGCCGGCGGGGGCGGCGTCGACCGCACCGCCGTAACGGCGGTCCCGCTGGGCGTAGATCTCGACGGCGTCCCACAGCGTCCGCCGGTCCACGTCGGGCCAGAGCGTGTCCATAAAAACGAACTCCGCATACGCCGACTGCCACAGCATGAAGTTGGAGAGCCGCTGCTCGCCGGAGCTGCGCAGGAACAGGTCGACGTCGGGAAGGTCGGGCTCGTCCAGGTATTTCTGGATCGTCTTTTCGGTGATGGCACCGGGCTTCAGCCGCCCGGCGGCGACTTCCTCCGCGATCGCGGACACCGCATCCGCGATTTCGGCGCGCCCGCCGTAGTTAACACACATGTTCAACGTGCACGTGCTGTTGCCGCGGGTGAAGTCCTCGGCCTCCTCCAGCTCGCGGATCACCGAGCCCCAGAGCCGGGGGCGCCGGCCGGACCAGCGGATCCGGACGCCCCACTCATCGAGCTGGTTGCGCTGCCGACGTAGCACATCCTTGTTAAATCCCATCAGGAAGCGCACTTCCTCGGGCGAGCGGCGCCAGTTCTCGGTGGAGAAGGCGTAGACACTCACGTACTCGATGCCGAGCTCGATCGCCCCGGCCACGACGTCCAGCAGGGCCGGCTCCCCCGCCTTGTGGCCTTCGATCCGGGGCAGGCCGCGCTGGTTGGCCCAGCGTCCGTTGCCGTCCATCACGATCGCGACGTGGCGGGGAATGAACTCCGCCGGGATCGCCGGGGGCACGGCTCCGGAAGCGTGCGGGTACGGGTGCACCACGGGGGCGCTCCGCTGCCGGACCGGATTCTTCTTTTTACCCAACGCCACAGTTACGTTCGCTCCACATGTTTGAGGGATTTGAGGACACGTTCCAGATGCCACTGCAGGTAGCTTGCCACGAGGCCCGCGGCCTCCCGGCGGTGCACGCGGACGGACGCGTCCGCCGTCGTCCAGTCCCCGGTGAGCAGCGCGCCGAGCAGCACCACGGTTTCCGCGGCCGGCGCGGGCGAGCCCGGCGGCCGGCAGTCGGCGCAGACCATGCCGCCGAGCGGAGCCGAGAACGCGGTGTGCGGACCGCGGGCCCCGCAGCGGGCACAGTCGGTGAAGCTCGGCGCCCAGCCGCCGGTGGCGAGGGCGCGCAGCAGATACGAATCGAGGATCAGTTCCGGGCTGTGGTCCCCGCGGCTCAGCGATGCCAGGGCCCCGACGAGGAGGTTGTACTGGGCGGTGCCCGCTTCGCCGTCGACGTCGGTGAGCTTCTCGGCCGTCTCCGTCATGGCCGCAGCAACGGTGTAGCGGCCGTAGTCCGCGGCGATGTTGCCGCCGTAGGCCCCTTTGGCGACTGCCTGCGTGACGATGTCCAGGGTGCGGCCGGAGATCAGTTGGAGGTCCGCGACCATAAAGGGTTCCAGCCGGGCGCCGAAGCGGCTGCTGGTGCGCCGGACGCCCTTGGCCACCGCACGGACCTGGCCGTGGTGCTTGGTGAGGATGGTGATGATGCGGTCCGCTTCACCCAGCTTGTGGGTGCGCAGGATGACGCCGTCATCACGGTAGGCGCGGGAGGCAAAGGAGGAGGGATGGGCCACGGTTAATCTTCGCACTGTCTTTGAAGGAAACGCTGCCTATCGGGAAACACCGCAGTTCAGGCAGACTGCGCCGCCGGAGGGCCCGGCGGCGCAGTAGTGAGGGCCGGCTTAGGCGCGGGCGTCCCGGATGGCGCGGTTCACGGCCGAGATGACGGCCTTGAGCGAGGACGTGGACGTGTTGGCGTCGATCCCGACGCCCCACAGCACACGCTCCCCCACGGCGCATTCGACATAGGCCGCGGCGAGGGCGCTGCCGCCTTCGGACAGGGCATGTTCGCTGTAGTCCAGCACCCGGACGTCGACGCCGTCTTCGCGCAGGATGCTCAGCAGCGCAGCGATCGGACCGTTGCCGGTGCCGGTGCGGTGGACGGGGGTGCCGTCGATCTTGAGCGCGGCGTGCAGCGTCATGGAACCGTCCTCGTCCGTCTCGGTGCTGAACGGGCCGAGGGCGTAGCGGCCCCACTGCTCGTCCGCGGAGCCGGAGGGCAGGTACTCATCCTGGAAGACCTGCCAGAGCTGGGCGCCGCTGACTTCGCCGCCCACGGTGTCGGTCTGCTTCTGGATGACACCGGAGAACTCGATCTGGGCACGCCGCGGCAGGTCCAGGTTGTGCTCGTTCTTCAGCAGGTAGGCGACGCCGCCCTTGCCCGACTGGGAGTTGACGCGGATGACGGCCTCGTAGCTGCGGCCGAGGTCCTTCGGGTCGACCGGCAGGTACGGGACCTGCCAGGCGTAGTCGGCGACGTCCTTGCCGGCTGCGGCCGCGTCCTTCTCGAGGGCTTCCAGGCCCTTCTTGATGGCGTCCTGGTGCGACCCGGAGAACGCCGTGAAGACGAGGTCCCCGCC
>DASQBH010001121.1:0-3566 GCA_035635315.1 Longimicrobium sp. | reverse complement strand
GCCGCCGCCCTGGTCGTCGCGCCCGTCTTCGCGGCTCCCACCGTGGGCTGATGGCCGCGGATCCACCGTCGGGCCGTTCCGCCGGCACGTCGCCGCGGACGGTGCGGTCAGCGCTTCGAGGGCGCGGACGGAACGCAGGCCGGCGCCCGTGTGAGCTCACACGGGCGCCGGCCGTTTTCCGCGGTGGTACCGCCCGGATCAGGCCGGGACGGCGGCGGCCGGAGCGGCGGCGGTGGCGGACGCGCTGGAGGGTTGCAACACCAGCGCGTACAGCTCCTTCTGCTGCGCCTGCGCGTACGCGAAGTCCGCGGGGTTCATCTGCCAAACGGTGTAGATCGGGTACCCGTATTTGGCGTTGTTGTCGTCGAAGGCACCCTGGGCCGTCTGCGTACCGTTGGCGAAGGCGGCCCCGTACGCAAACAGGCTGGCGTTAATGCCCAGCCTGGTGAAGTCCCTCGGGAAGGTGAAGCCCGAGTACAGCTGCAGGTTCACGAAGTCCACGTTGGCGTTTACCGCCGCGGCGTCCAGGTTGGTCGCCACGGCGGGAGAGATGGTGAGGTAGTACTTCTGCGGCTGCTGCGCGAACGCCTTCCCTACGGCGTTGACGAAGGTGGCGAACTGCTCCTGCGTCGTGTCGCCCGAGATCGGAGACTCCCAGTCCAGGTCCAGCCCGTTCAGCCCGCTGGCCTGCAGGTACGCCACCAGGTTGGCGGCAAAGGCCTCGGCGCTCGCGGCGTCGGGGTTGTCGGGGTCTGGAAAGATCTTGGAGATGTTGGTGCCGCTCCCGTAGCCCAGCGTCGCGACGATCCTGATGTCCGGGTTGTTCTGGCGCGCGCTGTTGATGACGTACTGCACCAGATCGACCGTGGACTGAACGCCACCGCCGATCTCGATGGTGTACGTGCCGTCGCCGACGGGAACGGTGGTGAAGAAGGCGAGGAAGAGGACGTCGATGGACTGGTAGACGTCGTTCTGGAGGAGCGCCTGGTACGAGCTTCCCGGGTCGGAGTAGCCGACGCCGGTAGGGTTCTCGCCGTTGATGAAAAGCCAGGCGTTGACCATCTGCGTGGTGGTGCTCATGGTGACCTCCGGGATGAAAGAAAGGGAACATGATATGGCCGGAATTTTCGCCCGGGGTGGGCGGCCCGCCGGCCAGCGGGGTGCTCTCATGATTCATAAACCATACGATCGGCTTCCGGGATATGCAAGCTTCCCGATCGCGGAATCTCTCCTCGAACCGGTCAACCGAATCGCGCAGTGTATACGGATGATCGCTGTCATTCTGACCTGAGGGAGGCGCCGCGTGAAACCGTCTTTCGCTCAGGCCATGGCTCTCCAGGCGGGAGCAGAGCATTGGGGTGGCACCGCCCCTCAGAATGACACCGAATGGCGGGATGTCACATCCGTGATCTCTTTCCGGATCCGGTATAAGCCAGACCGAAATCCCGCTCCATCATTCGTTCCGGGTAGAAACAAACGGCGGAGGCGCAGAGAGAGATGATCTCCGCGCCTCCGCTTGTTTTTCCTGGGATTGGGATCAGGAGATGTGCGAGCGGCCGCGGGCCTTGGCTTCGTACAGGCGGCGGTCAGCTTCGCGGATCAGGCACTCCGGCGTCTCGTGCTCGGCGCCGTACGAGGCGACGCCGGCGCTGATCCCCACCGCGCCATCCAGCTGCCGGCGCAGCCGCTCCGCCAGCGCGTGGGCGCCCTCCACCGTGCTGCCGGGAAGGATGACCAGGAACTCGTCGCCGCCGTGGCGCACCAGCACGTCGCTGCCGCGGGCCTCGGCGCGCAGGGCGGCGGCCACGGCGCACAGCATCTCGTCGCCGGCCTCGTGGCCGCGGGTGTCGTTCACTTCCTTGAAGCCGTCCAGGTCCAGCGCCATCACCACCAGCGGCTCGCCGCGCCGCGCCGCCGACCAGGCGTGCGCCATCACCACCTCCATGTGGCGGCGGTTCCCCAGCCCCGTCAGCGGGTCGGTAAGGGAGAGCGAGCGCACGCTGTCGATCAGCCGCACCCGGCGCAGCGCCATCTCGGCCTGCAGGGCCAGGGCGCGCAGCACGTCCCAGTCCTCCGGCTCGAAGATGCGCTCCTCGCGGCGCTCCGTGAGCACCAGCACGCCCTCGCCGTTCACGGGGACGTGCGCCAGCAGCGCCGTGGACGGATCGCCGAAGAGCGGCGCCGCGCACTCGGCGCCGCCGCCGCGGCGGGCGTCCTCGGAAAGCACCAGGCCGGGGGAGAGAAAGCGGTCGTCCCACAGGATGCAGGCGCGGTACTCGCGCGGATCGGCGTCCGGAGAGGCGGGGGCGCGCAGCAGGCCGCGGGCGGCGTCGCGCACCAGCGCCATGGAGGTGTGGGCGCCCACGATGCGCAGCGCGTGCGTGGCCAGCGCGCGCCACACGGCGTCCTCGCTCTCGGCCACGTTCAGCTCCTCGAAGTAGACGATGAGCTGGTCGGGAAGGCGCTGCCGCTTTTCGGTGCGCAGCTTTTCGCGCAGGAACACGGAGGCGCCCACGGCGGCGCGGTCCATCAGGTCCGGGCTTTCGCTTCCCTGCGGCACCATGCCGGCCACGGCGCCCGTCACCAGCACGCCCTCGCCGTCGGGGCCGTCCAGCAGCAGCACCAGGCTTTCGCCGCGCTGGCACTGGTCCGGAAGGCCGTCGCGCATCTCCATGGCCTCGGGCGCGGTGTTGCGCCGCGCCGCGCGGCGCGCCGGGAGCTCGCCGCCCGATATCCACCCCGTCGGCCGCGCCAGCACCAGGCGCAACCGCCGGTCGTCCGCTCGCCGCACCATCATGAAGGACCCTCGCTAGAAATCGAAAAGGCCGGCAGGGAAATCCGGTATACGGAGGTTTCCAACCGACCCGTATCTACAATACCCGAAAGGAGTTATGGAAGATACACCTGTTTCCGATTCAGGTCAATGCGCGTCCTCTTCCGATGACAATCAGGTGCCGCGCACAATCGGCCCAAGGATTTCCGGCGACGATCTCAGCTGTACCTCTGGTTCCTTTGGGCGCCGGCAACGGCACTGGGTACAGAGGAACGGACAACAGCCGGAGGAACAGAGAAAAACCCGGTTTCCTCTGTTCCTCCGGCCGTTGTCCGTTCCTCTGTATCCCGGTCTTTTTCAGGATTTGATACAAAAAAGGTGCGGGGAGACCGAAACTTCCGGCCCCCCCGCGGGGGTCCCCCCAGACCCCAATCCTCTTGCTCTATGTCTAGACCGGCTCGGGCTCCCGTTCCATTACCGGTTCGAGCTCCAGCTCCGGCTCCAGCTTTGTCAGGCTCTCTTCCACCCGTCCCAGCTCCGGCGCAAAGCCCAGCGCGCGGTACACGTCGCGGGCGGCCTCCAGGTAGCCGCGGCCCTCCTCGGGACGGTCGCAGGCGCAGTGCAGCTGTCCGTATCCGTGCAGGATCGCCGCTTCGGTCTTGCGGGGGAGGCCGCGCTCGTGGCACACCCGCAGCGCCTGCTCGTAAAAGACGAACCCCTCCTCGTCGCAGCGGTCGCGGGCAATGCTGCCCAGCAGGGCGTATACGTCGATCAGGTCCGGCACCAGCCGGTG
>DASQBH010001120.1:0-6994 GCA_035635315.1 Longimicrobium sp. | reverse complement strand
GCCAGCGGCACCTTGCGCACATGCACCTTGAGGATCTTCTCGCGGCCGATGATGTCGGGGTTCGGCACGACGACCTGCCGGTCGAAGCGGCCCGGGCGCAGCAGCGCCGGGTCGAGCACGTCGGGGCGGTTGGTGGCGGCGAGCAGGATGACGCCGTCGTTCGCCTCGAAGCCGTCCATCTCCACCAGCAGCTGGTTGAGCGTCTGCTCGCGCTCGTCGTGCCCGCCACCCAGCCCGGCGCCGCGGTGCCGGCCCACGGCGTCGATCTCGTCGATGAAGATGATGCAGGGCGCGTGGCTCTTCCCCTGCTCGAACAGGTCGCGAACGCGGCTGGCGCCCACGCCCACGAACATCTCCACGAAGTCCGAGCCCGACATGCTGAAGAACGGCCGCCCCGCCTCGCCCGCCACGGCGCGCGCCAGCAGCGTCTTGCCGGTGCCCGGGGGGCCGACGAGCAGCGCGCCCTTGGGGATGCGCCCGCCCAGCCGGCCGAACTTCTTGGGGTCCTTGAGGAACTCCACGATCTCCTGCAGCTCGGCCTTGGCCTCCTCGGCGCCGGCCACGTCGTCGAACGTCACCTTGGGGGTGTCGCCGGAAAGGAGCCGCGCCTTGCTCTTGCCGAACTGGAAGGCCTTGTTGCCGCTGGCCTGCATCTGCCGGAAGAAGAAGACCCACAGGCCGATGATGAGCAGCCACGGCAGGGCGCGCACCAGCACCTCGCCCCAGCCGATCTGCGGCTCCTTGGCCTTGATGCGCACGCCGGCCGCTTCCAGCTGCTTGACCATGTCTTCTTCCAGCCCGTCGGGCGCGCGCGTGCTGAAGGCGTGCACGGTGAGCTTGCGCTGCTCGTTGCGCCACGGCGTCTTTACCCGCCCCGCCACCTTCACGCCGTCGATGATGGTCACCTCCTGCACGTTGCCGGAGGCCACCTGGGCGCGAAAGTCGGAGTAGTCGATCTCGCGCACGGGCTGGGCGCGGCTGCTGGTGACCTGGACGGCCAGAATGCTGACCATCACCAGGAGCAGCCAGAACCCGGCGGTGCGCGTCACCTTCCCCATGCGCGGGGGCTGGGGCTTGGGTGTGCCGCCCTTTTCTTCGTCTGCCATGGACTGCGTTCCTTCTGCCCGCGGGCTGGGGGGCCCGCGTCAAGATTAGGTCGAACCGCGGCCGTTCAGGGCTCGATCACGCCCACGAACGGAAGGTTGCGGTACTTCTCGGAATGGTCCAGCCCGTACCCGATCACGAACTCCTGCGGACAATCGAACCCCACCCAGCGCGCCTCCTTCACCATCTCCCGGGCGATGTGCTTGTGCAGCAGCGCGCACACCTCCAGCGACTTCGGGCCGCGCTTCTGCAGGATGGGGATGAGCCGGTTCAGCGTCGTGCCGCTGTCGACGATGTCTTCCACCAGGATGACGTGCTTGCCCTCGATGCTGGCCTGCCGGGCGTACAGCAGCTGCACCTCGCCGCTGGACTCCGTCCCCGAACCGTAGCTGGAGGCGATCAGGAAGTCCACCTCGATGGGCCGCCGGATCTCGCGCACCAAGTCGCTCAGAAAGATGAACGAGCCCTTGAGCAGCCCCAGCACCAGGATGTCTTCGCCCTCGGGGATGTCGCGGGCGATCTGCTCGCCCAGCTCCGCCACGCGGGCGGCGATCTGCTCCTCGCTGAAGAGGATTCGGGAGATGGGCTGCCCGCCGGTGCGGGCCAGGGTCTCTGGGGTGGTCGGCATCAAACGAGGGACAGGGTGATGGACGCTTCTCCAGGCGCGGGGGCGCATCCCTCCGCGCGGGCCACACCGGGCACCCACAGTACGGCGCCGGTGGCATCCGCCAGCACGGGGAGCGTCCCGCGCCTTCGCAGCGGCACGCGCGCCTCGCCCAGCAGCTTTTTGAGCGGGCGTGTGCCCGCGCGGGTGCGCACCCGGTCTCCCGGGGCGCGGGCCCGCAGCGTGAGCGGAAAGCGCACGCGGTCGATGGCCATGCGCATCGTCCGCTCGTCGTCCACCCCGCCCCCGTCCTCCGCGCTCCAGCGGGCGGTCCACTCCGCCCCGCCCACGCGGAACCTCGCTTCGCCCGCGTCCGCGCCCCCGATCACCAGCGGCTCGTCCGGCGGCGCAGGGGGCGCTTCGCCGGCGGCGCGCTCCAGCCGCGCCAGGCCGAATTCGGTGGTGATCCGTACGCCGCCGGGGAGCGTGCGGGTGCGTCCGCTGGGTGCCTGGCTGATAAACTGAAGCGCCAGGCGGGTTCCCGCCCGGTCGGGCGCGGCACCCACCCTGCGCAGCGCCGCCCGCAGCACCCGCGCGGCAACCCGCCAATCATAAGCCGCAAGGCGTTCCCGGACAAGCACTACCGCCCCCTCCTCCTCGCGCAGCACCTCCGCCAGCACCGGCGCGAGCACCGCGTCCCACGCGGCCTGGTCCTCCCGGGCCAGCTCCGCCAGCCGCGCCAGGCTGCGCCGCGCCCCCGGCGCCACGTGCCGCTCGATCTCCGGAAGCAGCCGCAGGCGGATGCGGTTCCGCGCCGGATCGGCCAGCGCGTTGGTGGCATCCTCCCGCCACGCCAGCCCCGCCGCCCGCGCGTACCGCACGATCTCCGCGCGCCAGAACGGAAGGAGCGGGCGGACCAGACCCGTGTCGTCGCGCGGCGGAATGCCGGCCAGCCCGGGAAGGCCGGTGCCGCGCAGGACGCGAAAGAGCACGGTCTCCGCCTGGTCGTCCGCGTGGTGCGCGGTGGCCAGGTGCGTGGCCCCGGCCTCCGCCCGGGCGCGGCGGAGAAAGGCGTAGCGCGCGTCCCGCGCCTCCTCCTCCGTCCGCGGCGCCGTGCCCGCGCGCTCGGCGAGCAGCGGCACTCCCCACGCGCCGCAGAGCCCGCGCACCCACGCCGCGTCGCGCTCGCTCCCGGGCCGCATGGCGTGGTCGAAGTGCGCCGCCGTCACCCGCAGCCCCGCGTCGTCCGCCGCGAAGCGCAGCAGGTGCAGCAGCGACACCGAATCGCACCCCCCCGACACCGCCACCAGCACGTGCGCATCCACCCCTCGCACGCCGAGCGCATCCAGGGCGCGGCGGAACCGGTCGGTGAAGGTGGGGCGCTGCGGGCGTGGGGGCATGGGCGGGAGATCGACCCGTGGATGGATGGACACGCGCGGGGCGGCGTTCGTTGTGGGGGGCGCCCGACGGATCGGCGGAGGATCGACGACCGGGATCGACTGCGCACGCAGGGTGCCCCTCCCCCGACCCCTCCCCGCTCGTTCCTCGCGGAGAGGGGAGAACTTCGGGTGCGCTCCGGACGGTCCGAAGTCCGCCCCCTCCGGGCTCGTAAACCTCGCCCACCTCCCCCAAAACCCCTGGGGGAGGTTGAACTTCGATCGCGCTCCAGATGGTTGGGCTCACGTGCTCCCTCCCCCGCGCAGTTTGCGGGGGAGGGTTGGGGAGGGGGACGCCCGCCCCTCGTACCGAACCCAGCCTCGTCTGCCCAAACAAAATCGCCGCCCGGGCGGGCGGCGAGCAATGGGGGTCAGGCGGATCGGCCGTTGCCGCGTTCGCCACCGGCCTTGCGAGGCACGCCGTCCACGGGCGGGCGCTTGCCGGGGTTCACGGTGAGCTGGCAGTGCACGCCGCGCACGCCGTCCACGTCCCAGGTGTCGTCGGTGGCGTAGCGCACCTCGTGGTAGTCGGGGAGCTCGCCCTTGAGCGTCACCACGCCGTCCTTTACCTCGACGGTGATGGACTCCGCGTCCACCCAGGTGTCGAAGAACAGCGCGTCCTCCACGTCCTTGCGCACCTCGTCGTCCGGGCGGCGGCGGGTGCGCAGGCGCTGATGGTACGGGCCCAGGCCGTAGCGCGCGGGCCCGTACACCGGCCCCGTCTCCCACTCGCCGCCGTCGAAGTCGTCCGGAATGCCGCCGCCGAACGGCTCCACCCCACGCCCGTACTCCGTCTCGGGCCCGCCGCCGCCGAACCCGGTGTGCGGGCGAAAGTCGCCGCCGTACGGGCCGCCACGCGGCACGGGTCCGCGGCCGAAGTCGCGGGCGTACGGGGGCCACGCGCCGGCGCGTCCGCGATCCTGGTCGTAGCGGGGCATCGATCCTCCCAATCTGATAGGCCGGAGTGCTCGAACGGAAACGGGCGGGCGGCGGATCAAGGTCATCCACCCCTCCCGCAAGGCGGCGTCAGGGCCGCAACAACCGTTCCAGCCAGGGCTCCATCTCCTCCGCCGGCGGGCCGGGAGGGAGCGGACGCCCCACCCGCTGGTGAAGGACGCGCGCCAGCCGGTCCGGCCGGTCGCTGATGATGCCGTCCACCCCCCAGTCCAGCAGCCGCCGCATGTCCGCCTCTTCATCCACCGTCCAGACGTGGATGGCCACGTTGTGCGCGTGCGCCTGGGCGACCCACTTGGGCGTGAGCACCTGCCGCCCGCCGTTGCGCTCCGGCATCTGAAAGGCGTCCACGGGGGGGCGATACATCCGCGTCGCCCCCGTAAGGTGCAGCGCGTAAAAGGCGTACAGGTCCTGCGCGCCCGCGCTGGTGGGGCCCGGATAGTCGTGGAAGAGCGCGCGGTTGCGGCTGTCCCCCGCGGCGACCAGGACGCGGTGCTCGGCGTCCAGGTCGCGGATCGTCCCGCGGACGGCCTGCTGGGCGCGTCCGTCCTTGACCTCCACGTTCACCCGCGCGTGCGGCAGCGCCTCCAGCACCTCGCGCAGGGTGGAGAGCCGGATGCCGCGCCCGCGGAACGGGTGCGTGGCGCCGCCGTCGGGGGTGAAGCGGTGGCCCGCGTCCAGCCGCCGCAGCTCATCGACCGAAAATCCGGCGACGGGGCCGCGGCCGTCCGTGGTCCGGTCGACCGTGGCGTCGTGGATGACGACGCAGTCGCCGTCGCGGGTGGGATGGACGTCGATCTCCAGCAGGTCGGCGCGCCACCAGTCCAGGGCGCGCCGAAAGGCGAAGAGCGTGTTTTCGGGAGCGAGGTGCGATCCGCCGCGATGGGCGATCAGCAGGGGGGCGCCGGCCAGGTAGCGGTGGCCGGGTCGGGAGCCGCCGCGCAGGGCGATGCGGGGAAGGCGCACGGGGGCGCCGGGGTCAGGCCGCGGCTTCCAGCCGCTCCTGCTCGGCCGGGGTCAGGCGGTACAGCCGGTACAGCACCAGGTCGATGAGCCGCGCCGTCATGTGCCGGGCCCACACCAGCCGCTGCGAGTCGGCGCCGTTCTCGATCTGCGCCGTGGCCTCGGCAAAGCGCTCGCCCAGAAAGACCAGGATCTCCTCCACCGCGTCCGGGTGCGGGCGCGCGGGCGCCAGCGCATCCGCGGGGACGCGGTCCACCAGCAGCCCCTCGATGAAGGCGAGCATGCCGGGGAACACCATCTCCGTCAGGTGGCCGCCGGGGATGGCCTCCTCGTCGGTGAGCTCCTCCCAGGAGAGCTCGTTCCAGTACAGTTCCTCGGCCTCGCGGCGGATGAACTCCAGCCGCTCGGCCGAAAGGGGCTCCGCGTCCGCCGCAACCACCTCCGCCGGGCGCTGCAGCCCGGCGCAGATGCGCGCGCGGCGGCGTTCCACGTAGACCTGTCCGGTACCGGAAAGCGCGGCGTTCCTGCTCATGGACAACAGGCTCCAGAGGGCTGCGGAGGGGGCGTTTCTCTTGGCGGGAGAACATAGACCGGGGGTAGGCGGGCCGCAAGGAAGGGGCGGTGGGTGGCGGCAGGTGAACGGGTGAACGGGATGAGGGGGGTGCGGATAGGGCGCAGCGACCCTCGGGGCCCTCTCCCCCGCCAGGCCTTTCGCTCGTTCCTCGCGACGGCTGGCGACCCCTCCCCCAAACTGCGGGGGAGGGGTTGTTTACGGCACCGCTGTCGAGGAAACACACAACCCCTCCCCCGGGGTTGGGGGAGGGGTCGCCGCGAGCCGCGAGGAACGAGCGGCGAAGTCGGCGGGGGAGAGGGCCCCAGCGGAAACGCGTCCCCCGTTCACCCGCGTCCTCTTACTTCCGCGTCACCCGCTCCGCAGCGAGTCGCCACCGCATGCGGCCGGTCCAGCCGCAGCGTGGGCAGTGGCGGGCGCTCACGGGGGCGCCGCGCGAGAGCAGGCGGTCCACGCGGCTGGTGCGCGGCGGCTGGCCGGTGACGCACTTGCAGGTGGGGCACTCCGGCGCGTACGGCAGGCTCCACAGGTAGTTGGCCGCCAGCCAGCTCGCGCCCAGCAGCACCACCATCGCAATCGTCATCGTTGCTACCATCGTGATCGTCACTGCCACGGACCTCCGTTGCACTCCCGCCGCGGCCGCGATGCGATGGCCGTGCGAAAGGTCTGTGCAACGGCCGTACCCTCCCGCGCACGCACGGAGCTTGCGAGAGGGGGCATGGAACGCGAATGCCGAAAGGAGGACGGGATGGCAGGCAACCGCTACGACCGCGGATGGACGGGGGGCCGCGGCTACGGACGCGAGTACGGCGCGCGGCGCGGACAGCCCGGCCGCGGGGGCCGCTACGACGCCGGGATGCGCGGCGGATACGACCGCGGCTGGAACGAGGCGGTGGCGTACGGCCGCGAGCCGGGGATGGGATGGCCCGGCGCGTTCACGCCCTTCAGCTGGGACCCCATGATGCGCTGGTCGGGATGGGACCCGCTGATGGGCTTCGTGCCGTACCAGGACACGCCGCGGCAGTGGTCGTACGGGCTGGCGGAGGACTACCGCCGCTACGACCACGACTACTACCGCGGCAACACGGCCGGCGGATACGGACGGGACTACGCGCGCCAGGGCTACGGCCGCGACTACGGCCCGGCGCGCGGCTACGACCGCCAGCAGCGGGGCGTGCCGCCGCGGCAGAGCCCGCTGTACGGCCGCGGCGGCGACCGCGCGCTGCGCGAGTGGGCCCGCCAGCGCGGCTACGACGTGGAGCACACCATCCGGCCGCGGCTGCCGCGGCGCTGATCATCATTCAACCGAAGGGAAGTCGCACATGCCCAAGCGCAACCTGGATCCCAGCTTTGACCCGGAAG
>DASQBH010001119.1:0-3476 GCA_035635315.1 Longimicrobium sp. | reverse complement strand
GTACGCGTTGTTGGTCGTGCGTCCCGGGATGCTCTTGTGCCCGCCCTCCAGCCCCGCGTCCTCGCCAAAGCTCAGGTAGCACAGGCGCCCCGCGAACTCGGCGACCACCTCGCCGGGTACCTCGCTGTCGCTCTCCCAGCGGATGTGCTCGGGATAGACGAACTGCTGGCGTGCCAGTACGGTGACGCGCGGCTCGCGAATGATCTGCATCAGGAAACGGCGTGCTGGAGGGTGGACGCTCGGGCGGGGTAAGCTAGGCCTGCGGATGGGCCGGGGGCAAGGCGGGCGACCGCTCTCGCCCCGCTGGGCCGCGTGTCCTATTATCCGCGTCGACGGAAGCCCTGAACCATCGCCACGTCGGAGCGGATGCGCATTGCGTCGATGCTTTCCAGCGCCACGGAGATCGTGTACGCGCTGGGCCTGCAGGATCACCTGGTCGGCATCTCGCACGAGTGCGACTACCCGCCCCAGGCGCTGCGGCTGCCGCGCCTCAGCCGCTCGCGCTTCGATCCCGCGGGGCTCACCAGCGGCCAGATCGACGCGGAGGTGCGGCGCTGCATGGTGGAATACGGCAGCGTGTACGAGATCGACGTCGACGCGCTGCGCCGCGTGCGGCCCGACGTCATCCTTACGCAGGCCGTCTGCGAGGTGTGCGCGGTGCCCACCGGCTCCGTGAACGACGCCGTCGCGGCGCTTTCGCATCCCGCCACCGTCGTTTCGCTGGACGCACACACGCTGGACCAGATCTTCGCGACCATGCGGCAGGTCGCCGACGCCGCGGACGAGTCGGGGCGCGGCGAAGAGGCGGTCGCGCGGCTGACGGGGCGGGTGGACCGCGTGCGTGAGGCGGTGGCCAATCGGCCGCGCCCGCGGGTGCTGGCGCTGGAGTGGCTGGATCCGCCGTTCGCGCCGGGGCACTGGGTCCCGGAGATGGTGACGATCGCCGGCGGCGACAACCTGGTGGGCACCGCGGGGTCGCACTCGCTGGAGATCCCGTGGAGCCAGGCCGAAGGGCTGGATCCCGACTGTCTGCTCCTGGTCCCCTGCGGCTACGCGATGGACCGCGCGCGGCAGGACGCGGACGAGGCCCGCGCGCGCCTGCGCCAGCTGGCCGCGCCCGCCATCGACGCCGGCCGCGCCGCCGTGGGCGACAGCGCGTACTTCAGCCGCTCGGGCCCGCGCGTGGTGGAGGGGATCGAATCCCTCGCCGCCTGGCTGCACCCGGACGCCGGCCTCACCGCGCCGCCTGGCCGCATCCTGGAAAGCTGGCAATAGACCGCGGGACGGGGCGAGGCCGGTTCAGCGGTAGTGCGTCCGGCTTCGAGGTCTCAGACGGTAGATTCCTCAGTCGGCGCCAGGGTGCGGTGAGTGGGCAGAGTCCGCGCGGCGCCTCCTTCGGAATGACAGATGGGCGCCTGTCGCGCGTGTCCCCTGGTTGCGGACGCGCAGGCGCATGGGACGCCGCACACGGCTGGGCCGCCGAGTCCGCGCGGGCGGACTTCGTGCCTTTCCAGCCGCGGTTTCAACCGCCGAGAAGAAGCGGGCCGGATCGCCTGGTTCCCGCCGAACACACGCCCGATCGGCGAAAACACTGGCTTCGACGCGCCTCTGGACACACCTTGGACGGCGGCACAAGGCGCGGCGCTTGCAAAGCCGCGCGGCGACACGCGTTCGAATCATCACCATCCCAACCTGCACGCGCACCTGCGAGAGGGCGATCCATGCGACTTCCCACCCGCGTTCACGGCATGCTGGACTACCTGCTGGGCGCCCTGCTGATCGCCGCGCCCTGGCTGTTCGGCTTTGCGGACGGCGGCGCGGAGCAGTGGGTGCCGGTGGCCCTGGGCGCCGGCGTGCTGCTGTACAGCGTGTTCACCGACTACGAGCTGGGCGTCGTAAAGAAGCTGCAGATGCCCGCGCACCTGTTCCTGGACGCGCTGGGCGGCGTGCTGCTGGCCGTGTCGCCGTGGATGTTCGGCTTCGACGAGCGGGTGTGGATTCCGCACGTGGCCGTGGGGCTGGTCGAGGTCGTCACGGCCGCCATCACCAACACCGTACCGGGCTATGAGCGTCGCCGATCGGGTCGCTAGCGACGAGATCGTAGATCCGCTCTGCGAAGACGCGTCCGGGGCCGAGCCCCGGTCGCGCATCTCCGCGTACGCCGAGACGGAGACCGGCGTGCACGCGTATCCCCTGGCGCTGGCGCTGGAGGTCATCCACCGCGGCCGCACCGGCAAGGAAAAGAACGACCCGCCGCTCATCTGGATCGACATCGCCGCCCCGGGCACGCCCGAGGGCGAGTTTCTGCGCGACCAGCTGCACTTTCACCCGCTGGCGGTGGAAGACACCGTCCGCGGCCGCCAGCGCCCCAAGATCGACCGCTACCCGGGCTACTTCTTTCTGGTGATGTACGCGGCGCGCATCAACCCCGAGCGCGAGCGGATGGCGCTCAACGAGCTGCACGCGTTCATCGGCGAGAACTACGTGGTCACGGTGCACGACCACCGCATCGAGGAGATCACGGCGGTACTGGCCCGGTGGCGCGGCTCGCCGGAGCGCTTTCGCTCGCCGGGGGTGCTGGCGCACGCGCTGCTGGACCTGGTGGTGGACGGCTACTTTCCCGTGCTGGACCACTTTTCGGAGCGCGTGGCGGAGCTGGAGACGGCGACCACGGACTCCGACGCGCCCCCGCGCGAGGGGATGCAGACCATTCTGACCATGCGGCGCGAGCTGGCGCTGTTCCGGCGGATGGTGGGGCCCGAGCGCGAGCTGGTGGGATCGCTGCTGCGGCGCGACATCCCGTTCCTGCAGCCGGACATGATGCCGTACTTTCAGGACGTGCACGACCACGCCATCCGCGTGGCCGAGGAGATCGACACCCTGCGCGACCTGCTGAACGGCGCCATGGAGGGCCAGCTCTCGCAGGCCAGCCACAACCTGAACGAGACCATGCGGCTGATGGCGGCGTGGTCCATCATCCTGATGGCGATGGCGTGGATCGCGGGCATCTACGGGATGAACTTCCGGGTGATGCCCGAGACGCAGTGGACCTACGGCTACGCGTGGGCCATCGTGGTGATGCTGGCGGTGGGCAGCCTTCTGTTCGCCTACTTCAAGCGCAAGAATTGGGTGTAGGGCCCGGAGGCCCTCACCCGGCTCGTTCCTCGCCTGCCCTCTCCCACAAACTGCGTGGGAGAGGGGATAAACGTCGCAACCGTCTCTGCCGCGTCGTTTCCGAAATCCGGGTTCTGGAAAAGAGCTTTGATTTCCTGAGGGAGCGCCGCGTAAACCTGTGCGGCCTCCACATCAGGTGGCGCGCGACCGAAGGATCTCCTCTCGGCCGCTTCGGGGCCGGATTGGTGGCGCGAATCCAGCCCCACAATTCTGCCGGCGAGATCCTTCGGTCGGCGCCCGGAGTGCGGAGTTATGCCGATTCTCAGAATCACGTGTGCATTCCGAAGCTGACTTCCTGAGGG
>DASQBH010001118.1:0-7366 GCA_035635315.1 Longimicrobium sp. | reverse complement strand
GATCACGTTGGTCTACGGTCGGGGTGCGGTGGGGGCCGCCTCAGGCGGCCTGGCGCAGCGCCAGGCCCACCGACAGCATCAGCATGGGTGCCAGCTCGTCCACGGCGAAGAAGGAGGTCACCCCCGGCCGCGCGCGCAGGCGCTGCAGCGGCGAGGCCACCTCGGTGCGGGCGCGCAGCCGCGCCGCCACCACGTCCACCAGCCCGGGGATGCGGGCCCCGCCGCCGCACACGAACACGCGGCCGGCCCCCGTCACCCCGTCCGACGCGCCCAGAAAGGCCAGGGCGCGCTCCACCCCCACCGCCAGGTCCTCGGCCCCGCCGCGCAGCAGCTCCTCGAACTCGCGCGCGCGCTCCGACTTGCCCTGCAGCACGGCGTCGGCCTCCTCCACCGTAAGGCCGTGCATGCGGCGCAGGTCCTCGCGCAGACGGCGGCTGCCGAAGGGCACGTCGCGGGTAAGCACCAGCGCGCCGTCCTGCAGCACGTTCACGGTGCTGATCTCGTGGCCCACGTTCACCAGCGCGGCCACGCCCTCCATGGCTTCGGGGTAGTTGTACTCGAAGGCGTTGTGCAGGGCAAAGGAGTCGACGTCGATGACGCTGGGACCCAGCCCCGCGTCACGCAGCAGCCCCACCTTCTGGTCCACCACGTCGCGCTTGGCCGCCACCAGCAGGACGTTCATCTGCAGCCCGTCGTCCAGCGGGTCCAGGATCTGGAAGTCCAGCTGCACGTTCTCCATGTCGAAGGGCACGTACTGCTCGGCCTCCCAGCGGATGACCTCGCGCGCGTCCGCCTCCTTCATGCGGTCCATCTGGATCTTCTTCACCATGACGTCGCGGCCGCCCACCGAGGCGACAAGCCGCTTGGGCTTGACCCCCGACGACTCCATGAGCGACTTCACGGTCTGCACCACGATCTGCGGGTCCATGACCTCGCCCTCGACGATGGCGTCGGCGATGAGCGGCGTGTGCGACACGTGCACCAGCTCCGGCTCGGGGCCGGAATGGTCGATCACGGCCACCTTGATGAAGCCGCTGCCGATGTCGAGGCCGACCGTGCTCTTGTTGCGGCGCAGAAAGGAAACCATGGGCCTCGGCGTGGAGTCCGTGTTCAAGGCGCGGCCCGCAAAAACCGGCCGCGGTTGAAAGCGTGAATGGGTATGGATCAGGGGAAGGTTGTGCAACACGTTAGCGCGGGCATGCGCGCTCGTCAAGATGGACGCGACATGCCCGCGCTAAACCCTGCCCCGAAGGGGGTTAGCGTATCAGTTCGTACCAGGCGAATGTGCTGCCCACACGGGCCTGCGGCGCGCTCATCAGCGCGTTCTGGTTCATGGCGCGCTCGGCGTCCTCGATGGCGCAGAAGTTGTACTTGATGGTGGCGTTGCCGCTCATGTTGTCGGCGATGGTGCTGTTCTCCCCGAACGAAACCACGGCACCCTCGATCTTTGATTCTTCCCCGCCCGACCCGCCGCGGATGTTCAAGTCCCTCTCCACCAGGATGATCCCCTTGAACACGAAGTTGCCCTGGATCGACAAGCTGCCGTTCAATATGACGATCAGCCCCTGGCCGTAGTCGCCATTGATCAGGACCTCGCCGCCGTTGGCGTCGATCCCCACCACCACGTGCCGGCTGCGCGAGGCCGTGGTGGGGCAGGTAATGCCCAGCTCGGCCGGGCACCCCCAGTCGTACTCCTCGTTCAGCGCGTCTGCGTCGGCGGCGGGCTTTCCGCTGAACGCCGGCTTGGTCCAGCGGGGACCGAACTTGATCTGGGCGTTGTCGGCCAGCTGGCGCAGGGTCACGCCCGGCCCCAGGACGTTGTCGGCCAGCTTGCTCTTGTCGTAGGTGGTGACGTTGGTGACGCCCTCCAGGTTCTTTTCCTTGGAGTCGATGGTGCTTCCCTTGGTCACCTGCGCGGCGTAGTCGGACTGGTTGTCGGCCGTGCCGCAATAGTTCACGCCGCTGCGCCCGTCGGAGATCAGCGAGCTGCCGGTGATGGTGAGGTTGCCGCCCGAGGTGGCGCCCGCGTTGATGTTGGTGTCCAGCCGCGCCGCTGTGCGCAGCAGGCGCAAAAATGCCCCCACGCCGCGTCCGCGCCCGTCCGCCGGGGTGGCCACCAGCGAGTACAGTTCCTGGGCGGCCACCTGGTTGGGCGCGGGAGGGGCCACGTTGGCCCAGGAAAGCCGCGCCACCTGGATGCTGTAGTTCTTTCCGTCGGGCCCCTCCGCCACCCCGGGTGCGTTGGCGGCCGTGGCCTGCAGGTACGCCCCGCCCAGCTGGGCGCGCGTAAAGATGTACTGCTCCAGCGCCGCGTCGGCGCTGTACAGCGACCCCGCCGCCGTGCGGTGCGCCGCGCTGATGGCGTACTCGGTGGACGAGGTGAGCAGGGCGGTGGTGACCAGCAGGCTCACCGCCACCAGGCCGAACAGCGCCACGGGCAGCGCCACGCCGCGGCGGTCGGCCGCGAGCCGTGCGAAACGGTTGGACATGGATCCTCAGTTGTCGTTGCGGATCTGCACCGTGGCGGAGTCGAACTCCACCTGGGGACTGCTTCCCTGCAGGCTCTTCATGCGCACCCGCAGCCGCACCTGGCTCAGCCCCGCGGCCGGGGCGCCGGCGCCCGGCGGGTCGTCGAGCGAGTCGGGGGGCGTGCCCGTGAAGTAGGTAAAGCTCACGCCGTTGTCGCCGTCCAGCGGCCCCGCCAGCGGCTGCATGGAAAAGCCGCCGGCATCCATGCCGTTGCTGCGGTACAGCCACTTCTGGCCGCGCAGCTCGCGGACGTCGTAGCGCACCCGCTGGTACAGCGCCGCCGTGGAGCCCACCGCCACCGCGGGGTGGTTGGCCCCGTTCAGCCGCAGCGCCATCACCGTTCCGCTGGTGCTCAGGCCGGCGCACGTCGGGTCCACGTCGACGGGGATGGTGCCGGTCACGGTCGCGCGGGTGGGGAGCGCCGGAAGCCAGACGTTGGCGCCGGGCTGCTGGAACAGGAGCCCGGCCCCCGCCCCCGACGGCGTGGGCTGCGCCGGGATGTCGGGGAACACCACCACGGTGAACCCCACGCCCTGGGCGCAGACGATCCCCCAGCGGCGGGGGAGCATGACCTCGATGGCGTCCGCGTCGCCCACCTCGACCCCCGCGGCGATGGCGCCGCGCAGGTCGCTGGACACCATCTCCAGGGCGCCGCGCGCGTTCTGCTGCACCTCCTGGCGGCCGCTCTGCATGGTGGTGAGGCGCGCCTGGCCGCTGACGAACTGCAGCACCACACTGATGATGAGCGCGCCGATGACCAGCGAGATCAGCAGCTCCACCAGGGTAAAGCCGCGCCGTCCGAAGGAAGGGCTACTGGGAGACAAGGCCGGTCACCGTGGTGGGGGTAAGGGCGCGGTTTCCCACGCCGACTGAGGGGGGGGTCACCGTCACCGTGATGGTCCACAGGGAGCCCGCCACGGCGTCCTCCACCTCGTCCACCACCCTGTCCACCCGCGTGCCGTTGGCCAGGTCCCAGCCGTCGGACTGGGGGTTCAGCCCCGCCCGCACCTGCTCCTGCACGGTCTCCAGCTCCTGCGAGGCGATCAGCGTGTACTCCGTCATGCGGTTGGCCGTGGCGATGCTGCGGCTGGCGCCGATGGCCATGGCCTCCAGCGCCAGCAGCCCCACCGCCAGCACCACCATGGCGACCAGCACCTCGATCAGCGTAAAGCCGCCGCGGTCCGTCCGCGGGGCTTCCGGGCCGGCGTCCATTTCCGTCATGTCAGTTTCCCCCACGGTACACTCTTCCCACGGCCGAGATGCTCACGGTGTCCGCCTTGCCCGTGCGGGTTACTCGCAGCTGGTTCGCGGAAGCCCCGCTCAGCATGCCGCGCGAGTCGAAGATCACCCGCGCATCGTTGGGCGCGATCGACACGTCGCGCTGTCCGCCTCGGATGTTCACGGTCTTGATGATGCTGCGCACCGCGTCCCCGTTGTCGACGGTCACCTGGTAGGTGTACGCGTTGGTCATGCGCAACGAGACGGAGCGTCCCTCGCGCACGGCCTGGGTGCGGGCCATGGTCAGGTCGGCCACCACCTGCGACGTCGCGCTGCGGGCGTTGAGGTGGCGGATGAAGCTGAACATCTTCGGCAGCGCCATCGAGGTGATGATGGCGGCGACGATCAGCACGATCAGGAGCTCCGTCAGGGTGAAGCCCCCCCGCGGGTCCCGGTGCCGGACGGTGGTTTCGCTGGTCATGTGCGTCCTGTATTCCAACTTCCGTGCCCGCATGGCGCGGCGCAAAAAGCCAGCATCCACGCCGTTTTCATCCCATGTCCGCACTTCTTTTCTTTCCGCACCCGGAAATCTTTTCCGGTCCGCGCGCGGGGCATCACAACGACAAGGCCGCCCGAAGGCGGCCGTGGCCACAGCAGAAAGCGGTGCCGCGCAGGGCGCGGCGTGCCGGCTCAGCAGGCGCCGTCCGTCACGTCGCCCGACTGGTCCACGCGAAACGTGCGCAGTCCCAGCGAGGCATCCAGGGGCGTTCCGCACGCCACATAGGCGGCGCCGCTCCCCGAAGCGAGCGAGAACGAGTAGTACTTGCCGCTGGCCATGTTCGAGGCGCCGCCCTCCAGCTGGGCGAGCGTGGTGGCGTACTGCCCGTTGGCGGCGTAGTGGCGCTCCTGCAGCGTGTACAGCTGCTTCAGGATCGGCGGCGCCTCGGCCTCGCGGGACCGGATGGTGACCCCGTTGAACTTGGGGATCGCGAGCGCCGCCAGAATTCCGATGATGACCACCACGATCATCAGCTCGATCAGGGTAAAACCGCGTCTGGAATTCATGGTTGGCGCTTCGGTTGGATTGAAGTCGGGCGCGAGAGGAAAAGTGCGACGGGCCTTTACGCCGAACCGGGGGCCGGGTCTTCACCCGACCCCCGGTTCATTGCGCGGAGCCTGCGGATTACGGCGTGACGGCGCCGGTGACGCAGTCGCGGGTCGCGGCGACCAGGCCGCTCGAAGCGCCCAGCGTGTTGGGGGTCGCGGTGGCGACCGAGCCGGTGCCGCCGGTGACCGTGAAGTCGAAGTACTTGGCGTTCGGGTTGTCGAAGCCGGTCAGGGCGCCGATGTTGGCGGCGTACGAACCGTTCTCCTGGAAGAACGTGCCCTGCAGGGTGCAGATCTGCTTGAGCACCGGGCCGGCCTCGGCCTGCTTGGCGTTCTTCGAGACGCTGTTGAACTTCGGGATGGCGATCGCGGCAAGGATGCCGATGATGACGACCACGATCATGAGTTCGATGAGCGTGAAGCCCTTGTTGTTCCGCAGGTTGCGCATTGGAGTCTTCCTTGGGTGGGTGACGGTTGGGTTGGGTACTTCAGCGCATTCTTGCGCTGCCGGCCATGGATAAGGCAACGGGTATGCCGGATTGCGGCATTCCGCCAAGTTGTTGCAGGAAGGCGTTTTACGAGGCCGGCACGCCGCACGGGGCCTCCGGATCGGGCGGAATCCTGCACTGTTCCATGCAGATTGCCATTCCCGGCTGCTCCCGTCACGCGGTACAGGGCCAGGCGTGCCGCCGGGGCATGCCACCGGCGGCGGCGCCCGGGCCCGCACGCCCGGTCCCCGGTGCCGCGGCCGCGTCACTGGCGCAGCACGCGGCCCACGGCCGAGACGGTGAGAAAGACGGGGGGATGGTTCCCCTGCCGCACGCTCATCGTGCGGTTGTTGAAGCCCACCACCAGCCCGCGCGAGTCGAACACCACCGAGGCCGACTGGTTGGTGGTCAGGCACACGGGCGAGCCGTCCAGCCGCAGGTTCACCCGGTACACCAGGCTGTCGCCCCCGGCGATGATGCGGTAGCGGTACCCCGCGGCCCCGATGCGCGGCGGGGGGCAGTCGGGCGAGGGCTCGATCTGCAGCCGCGCGCGTCCGCCGGTGCGCACGGCCATGTGGCGGGTGTACGCCAGGTCCACCGCCACGCGGTTCAGCGCTCCGCGTGCGCGCGTGTGGGCCAGCATGGACTCGAACCGCGGCGCCGCCAGCGCCAGCAGGATGCCGAAGATCAGCAGCGTCAGGATCAGCTCCGTCAGGGTGTACCCGCCCTTCGCATCGATCGACCGCACCGCCTCCTCCTCTCGCCACGCCGCCGCACCGGTTCAATCCGGTGGCCGCGCGACACGGCCCCGGAGGACTGTGCGCTACGTTCAGCTCGGCGTTACGAAAGGGCCAAACCGCGAGTCGCCAGCACGCGAACGAGTTTTTCGGGACAGCCGCGGACTCGCCGGAGGCTGGTTTTGCGGGATGAAGAAGAGGCGAGGCGGGGAGGGAGCGGAGCCGGGCGTCGCGTGGCTGGCTCCATCGGCACGGACCGCTACAAGAAAGAATGCCTCACGCAGAGTGAGCAGAGTCAGCAGAGTTTTCTCGTGCCTGTCCTCGCGCATCACTGCGAGGAGACACTTCGAAACAACTCTGCTGACTCTGCTAACTCTGTGTGAGGCCTATTTTTTCAGGAGCGTCGGCGCGGCGGGGTACCAGCCGGGACGCTACTCCAGGCCGTAGTCCTGGATCTTGTAGGAGAGGGCGCGCACGGACAGGTCCAGCAGCTCGGCGGCCCGGGTGCGGTTGCCCTTGCAGCGCTCCAGCGCCCGGGCGATGAGCGTCTTTTCCAGCGCGGGAAGGCGGCGCTTGACGGACAGGTCGCCGTCGGCGTCGGGAAGCTCGAAGGGGTGGCGGCCGGTGCGCACGTGTGGCGGCAGGTGATCGATACCAATGCGCCCGCCAGAGAGCACCAGCGCGCGCTCAATCACGTTCTCCAGCTCGCGGACGTTCCCCGGCCACCCGTATTGGGCCAGCACCGGCACCAGCTCCCGGGGCAGACCCGGCGTTTCCACCCCCAGCCGCTCGGCGTGAAGGCGAAGGAAGTGCTCCGCGAGGAGAGGGATGTCTTCGGGGCGGGTGCGCAGGGGGGGAACGTGGATCTGCACCACGTTGATGCGATAGAAGAGGTCTTCGCGAAAGCGCCCCTCGCGCACCTCGTCCACCATGTCGCGCGCGGTGGCGGCGAGCACGCGCACGTCCACCGCCCGCTCGCCGGTGCCGCCCACGCGGCGGAACTTCCTTTCCTGCAGCACGCGCAGGAGCTTTACCTGCAGGGGAAGCGAAAGCTCGCCGATCTCGTCCAGAAAGAGCGTGCCGCCGTCCGCCTGCTCGAACAGCCCTTCGTGCGCGCGGTCGGCGCCGGTGAACGCGCCCTTCTCGTGCCCGAACAGCTCGCTCGCGAGCAGCGTCTCCGACAGAGCGGCGCAGTGCACCTTGACCAGTGGCCCGCCGGCGCGCCGGCTCCAGCGGTGCACGAGGTTGGTCAGCACTTCCTTGCCGACGCCAGTCTCGCCCTCGAGC
>DASQBH010001117.1:0-4941 GCA_035635315.1 Longimicrobium sp. | reverse complement strand
CCTCCCCCACGCAGTTTGTGGGGGAGGGTCGGGGAGGGGGGCGCCCCCCGCTCGCGCAGAACCATCCAGAACTCCGCGGACCCGTTACCCCGCCCCACGTAACCTCCCCCTCATCCCCGGCCGGTTGCTCCGAACACCCGTTCGAAGTTAGCTTGGGGGCTGAAAAACTCCCTCTCCATCGCACCAGGAACTGCGCGAATGAAACGCCGCGATTTCCTCGCTACCAGCGCCGCCGTGGGGGCGGGGCTCGTCCTGCCGTCCGGGGCGGGGCACGCCCCCACGCTCCGCGGCCGGCAGGACGCCGACCACCGCGAGCTGGCCATGCGCGCGCTCGACGCCGCCCGCGGCGCCGGCGCCAGCTACGCCGACGTGCGGGTGTCGCGCAACCGCAACCAGTCGCTGGCCACCCGCGAGCGCCAGATCACGAACTTCGAGGACGAA
Source organism: Longimicrobium sp. (assembly GCA_035635315.1). Taxonomy (GTDB): domain Bacteria; phylum Gemmatimonadota; class Gemmatimonadetes; order Longimicrobiales; family Longimicrobiaceae; genus Longimicrobium. The sequence continues at coordinate 4,500 of DASQBH010001117.1, read as the reverse complement.
GAGACCTTCGGCTTTGGCGTGCGGGTGCTGGCGAACGGGGCGTGGGGCTTTGCCGCCAGCCGCGACCTCACCCTGGACGAGGCCGACCGCGTGGCCCGCCAGGCGGTGTCGCAGGCGCGGGCCAACTCCGTCGCGCGCACGCGCCCCATCGAGCTGGCGCCGGTGGAGCCGGTGGCCGACGGCCGCTGGCAGTCGCCCGTGGAGATCGACCCCTTTGCCGTGGCCATCGAGGACAAGGTGGGGCTCCTGCTGCAGGCCAACGAGGCCGCGCTGGGGGCGGGGGCGCGCTTCGTCAACTCCTCCATGTTCTTCGTGCAGGAGGAAAAGACCTTCGCGTCCACCGAGGGCTCGTACACGGTGCAGACCCTCTACCGCGCGTATCCGCAGATGACGGTGACGGCGGTGGCCAACGGCGACTTTCAGCAGCGCCAGTCCACCCCCGTGCAGCCCATGGGGCTGGGGTACGAGCACGTCCGCGACTCCGACCTTGTCGGCAACGCGCCGAAGTGGGCGCAGGACGCGGTGGAAAAGCTGTCGGCAAGGCCGGTGCAGCCGGGGCGGTACGACCTGGTGCTGCTTCCCTCGCACCTGTTCCTGACCATCCACGAGTCCGTCGCGCACCCCACCGAGCTGGACCGCATCATGGGGTACGAGGCCAACTACGCGGGCACGTCGTTCATCTCGCCGATCGAGGACTACCTGGGCAAGTTCCGCTACGGGCAGCCGATCATGAACATCCAGGCGGAGCGCAGCGCCCCCGGCTCGCTGGCCACGGTGGGGTGGGACGACGAAGGGGTGCGCCCCGACGAGTACCTGATCGTCAAGGAGGGGATCCTGAACGACCTGCAGACCACCCGCGAGCAGGCGCCCATGCTGGCCGACTGGTACCGCCAGAGCGGCAAGCCGGTGCGCAGCCACGGCAACAGCTACGCGCAGGGGTGGAGCGACGTGCAGTTTCAGCGCATGCCCAACGTGAACCTGATGCCGCACCCCGAACGCGACGTGACCCTGGACGAGCTGCTGGAGGGGATCGAGAACGGGATCCTGATCGAGGGGCGGGGAAGCTACAGCATCGACCAGCAGCGCTACAACGCCCAGTTCGGCGGCCAGGTGTTCCACGAGATCCGGAACGGCCGGGTGACGGGGATGCTGAAGGACGTGGCGTACCAGATGCGCACGCCGGAGTTCTGGAACAGCATGGACCTGATCGGCGGGCGCTCCACGTACTTCGTGGGCGGATCGTTCAACGACGGCAAGGGGCAGCCGTCGCAGAGCAACGCCGTGTCGCACGGGTGTCCCCCGGCGCGCTTTCGCGGCGTGAACGTGATCAACACGGGGCGCCAGGCCTAAGTATCCGCCGTCCAAGCGCTTGCCCCCGCACGGGCCCCCGCCGCCGCACCCGGCGCGCGGGGGCCCGACCGGTTGACAGGGAGGTGTAAGCGCGGCTAGTTTTTCGAGTTATCCCGAACCGTTCCGTCGCTGTACCCTCAGGGCCGGAAAATCCGCCTCCACACTCCTACCTCGGGGAGTCACCACCCTCCGATGTTTCAGAACCTCAAGATCCGCATCGGCCTGATCCTGGCGCTCGCCGGGCTCTGCATCGCCGCCATGTTCTACCAGAAGCAGGCGCAGGGCGACATCGTCACCCTGGGGCTGGACCTCAAGGGCGGCACCTACATGGCGCTGGAGGTGGACGAGAGCCGCTCGCGCCTGACGCCCGAGCAGCGCTCCGACGCCATCGACCGCGCCCTCAAGGTGGTCCGCATCCGCGTGGAGGGCCTGGGCCTGAGCGAGCCGGTGGTGCAGAAGGCGGGCGACGACCGCATCGAGGTGCACCTGGCCGGGCTTCGCAACACCGCCAGCGCCAAGAACGTGGTGCAGAAGGCGGCGTTCCTGGAGTTCCAGATCGTCCGCGGCGAGGCGCTGCAGGACGCGCTGCCGCGCATCGAGCGGGCCATCGTGACGGCGCTCCCCAACGAGGCGCGCGGCGCGGCCGCGGCCACCCCCGCGGGCGGCGTGTTCCAGCAGGGCGCGCAGAAGCAGGACTCCGCCAGCGTGGGCAAGCCGTTCGAGAGCAAGCTGGCCCGCGCGGGAAGCCAGGGGCAGTTCCTGGTAGCCAACGCCGACACGGCGGCCATGGCCAGGTACCTGGCCCTGCCCGGCGTGCAGCAGGCGCTGCCGCGCGGCACCGAGATCGTGTGGGGCGTGCCGTCGGCCGAGGAGGCGGAGGGCTTTCGCTCGCTGTGGCTGCTGGAGAAGCAGCCGCTGGTGACGGGCGAGTCGCTGGAGAGCGCGGTGGCCGCCACGGACCCGCAGTTCGGGCGCCCGGTGGTGAACTTCGAGCTGGACCGCCGCGGCGGCCGCACCTTCGGGCGCGAGACGGGGCGCAACATCGGCAAGCAGATGGCCATCGTGCTGGACGAGCAGGTCTACACGGCGCCTGTCATCCGCGGGCAGATCAGCCGCAACGGGCAGATCGAGCTGGGTCAGGCCACGCTGGACGAGGCGGCCGACCTGGCGCTGGTGCTGCGCGCGGGCGCCCTGCCGGTGCCGCTGCGCATCGTCGAGGAGCGCAGCGTGGGGCCCACGCTGGGGCAGGACTCGGTGAACAAGGGCTTCACGGCGGGCCTGATCGGGCTGGCGATGGTGGTGGTGATCATGATCGGCTACTACCGCCTGGCGGGGATGTTCGCGGTGATCGCGCTCGCCCTGTACGTGCTGTACACGCTGGGCGCGCTGGCGGCCATGGACGCGGTGCTCACCTTCCCGGGGATCGCCGGCCTGGTGCTCTCCATCGGCATGTCGGTGGACGCCAACGTGCTGATCTTCGAGCGCATTCGCGAAGAGCTGGAGGCGGGGCGGTCGGTGCGGCCGGCGGTGAGCGAGGGCTTCAAGCAGGCGCTCAGCGCCATCGTCGACAGCAACATCACCACGCTGCTCACGGCGGCCATCCTGTACTACGTGGGCACGGGCCCCATCCAGGGCTTCGCGGTCACGCTGGGCCTGGGTATCGTGATCTCCATGTTCACGGCCATCTTCGTGACCCGCACGCTGTTCACCCTGTACCTGGAGCGCCGCTCGCCGGCCGCGCAGGGCCTGTCGATCTGACGCGGCCAGAGGAATAACCGAGATGCGTATCTTTCAGCACGCGAACTTCCCGTTCATGCAGTGGCGCCGCCGCGCCTACATCATCACCGCGGTGATGCTGCTGGCGGGGCTGGGGGCGATGATCGCCAACGCCACCAGCCGCTACGGGACGTGGCTCAACTACGGCGTGGACTTCAAGGGCGGCACCCTGGTGCAGCTGGACTTTGCCCAGCCGGTGCAGGCCGACCAGCTGCGCGCCGCGGCCGAGGCGGCGGGGCACGACGGATGGGAGATCACCAACTTCGGCGGGGCCGACGAGTTCGTGATCCGCATGGAGTCGTTCAGCGGGCAGGTGGGGCAGACGGCGGAAGATGTGGTGCGGCAGACGCTGGCGCCGCGCTTTCCCACCGGCAGCTACCAGATCACCCGCGTCGAGGCGGTGGGCCCCAAGGTGGGGAGCGAGCTGCAGTTCCAGGCCCTGGTGGCCATCCTGCTCTCGTTCCTGGTGACGATGGTGTACCTGTGGGTGCGCTTCGAGTGGCGCTTCGGGCTGGCGGCCATCGCGGCCACGGCGCACGACATCCTGATCACCCTGGGGCTGCTGGCCCTGATGGGGAGCGAGATCTCGCTGGGCACGGTGGCGGCGTTCCTGACCATCGTGGGCTACTCGCTCAACGACACCATCGTGGTGTTCGACCGCATTCGCGAGGACCTGGCCAAGCCGCGCCACGGCAAGACGTACATGGAACTGCTGAACCAGGCGATCAACGAGACGCTGCCGCGCACGGTGCTCACGGCGTCGGGTACGCTGGCCACGCTGGTGTCGCTGGCGGTGCTGGGCGGCCCGGTGATCCGTGACTTCGCGGTGGTGCTCATCCTGGGCATCCTCATCGGCACGTTCTCGTCCATCTTCGTGGCGTCGCCGGTGCTGTACTTCATCGAGAGCAAGTGGCCGCACAAGGCGCCCACCAAGCAGCAGGCGGCCCCCTCGCACAGCAGCCGCCAGCGCGCCGCCCGGACGACCGTCTGAGTGCGAGAGTGCGAAAGTGCGGGAGTGCGAAAGTAACCGCACTGGCTGACTGACGAACCGCCGCGATCCCCCGGGTCGCGGCGGTTCGCTTTTTGGCCGGGCGCGAATAGATTCCGCGCGCTCGGTGTTCGGGCGATCACGCGCATCCCGGTGCGGGTGGGAGGTGACGGCGATCCGGCGCGCGTGGGCCCCCGGCGCGCCCCGCCACCCGTCACGGGCTAAAGCCCGCGGCTAGAACGGCCATAAGCCCCGCCCTGGGCTCGCGGAGCTCGCCCGGCGGGGCTTCACCTGCTCGCGTGGGCCGCGCCCGGCGCCTCGGGCGCGGTCGGGTGGCATCGACGGGCACCCGTGGGCGCGCGGCAAAGGTCGTCGCGACGTTTATA
>DASQBH010001116.1:0-2309 GCA_035635315.1 Longimicrobium sp. | reverse complement strand
GGCGGAGACCATCCCCGCGCTGGCCGTGAGCGCGATGGCGCCGCCCACCACCGCGATCCCGATGGCGGCGGCGCCGCCCGCGGCGATCAGGTAGCTGCGGCGGCGGCGCACCAGCTGGTCGCCGTAGCGCCAGGCGGCCAGCTCGCCCGCCAGCGCGTCGCCCACGCGGATGAGGCGGGTGCCGTCCGGCAGCTTGCAGAGGCCGATGTTCTCCGACTGCACCCGCAGACGCGAGTCGACGAACCGCTTCTCCGCCTCCTCCACCGCCTCCCAGCGCTCTTCCAGCGGCGCCAGGTTCCACCGCCCGCACCGCCGGCAGACGGCCCACAGCCGCCCCTTCCAGGCGTCGAACGCCACGCTGCGCCCCACGGGAAAGGCCTCAACGGCCTCGTTGGCGCCCAGGTCGGCGGAGCAGAAGATGCACGTGCGATACATGGCCGGAAGGTACGAAGGTACGAGAGTACGAAGGTACGTTTCCGCTTCGCCGGGAGCGGTGTGGCCGTCAGCCCTCCGCGCCGGGGTCGAACGGGCGGATCCAGCGCTCGGCCACCCGCTCCAGGTCGCGCAGGGGGCGGCCGGTGCCGCCGCGCAGCGCCATCACCAGCTCCGCGGCGACCGCGACGGCGATCTCCTCCGGCGTTTCCGCGCCTATGTCCAGCCCGATCGGCGCGTGGACGGCGCGCAGGCGGTCGTCCCCGATGCCGTCGCGGGCCAGCTGCTCCAGCGCGGCCCGCGTGCGCCGCCGGCTGCCGATCATCCCCACGTACGCCGGCAGCTCGGGCCGGTGCAGGACGTCGCGCAGCGCCTCGAAGTCGTACTTGTGGCCGCGCGTCACCAGCACCAGGTACGTCCGGCCGTGGATGCGCACGTCGCGAAAGGGGTCGTCGAAGCGCGCCGGGCGCACCTCCACCGCCTCCGGAAAGCGCTCGCGGGTGGCGAACTCCGGCCGGTCGTCCAGCACGGTGACGCGGAACCCCAGCATGGCCCCCAGCCGGCAGAGCGGCCGCGCCACGTGCCCCGCGCCCACGATCACCAGCTCCGGCGGCGGGCGATGGGGCTCCACGTACAGGGTGACGCTCCGTCCGTCCGCCTCCACCGTCCGCGGCCCCGCCTGTCCGCCGTCGGCCAGGACGCCCCGTGCCATACGGACGGCGGCGGCGTCGAGATTCGGTTCGCCCAGGGTGCCGGCGGCGCGGTCGGCCCAGACGCACATCCGCTCGCCGGGGGATGCGGCGCCGCCGGGCGCGTCCAGCACCGTGAGCGCAACGACAGGGGCGCCGCCCTCCAGCGCCTCGCGGGCGTGGTGGACGGCGTCCGCCAGGCTGAGCCTTTCAATCACGCGTGTTGCCGCCAGCGCCGGTATTCTTCCGGCGTGTCCAGGTCCGGGAGTAGCGCGTCCACGGGCACCTCGGCCAGCTCGCCCGCGTGCGCGTGGATCACGGTGCGCGCCCCCTGCGGCAGTTCCGGCCGCAGGAGCTCGGGAAAGACGCGGCGATGGAAGAGCACCGGGTGCCCGTGCCGCCCGTCGCGCGCGGGGAGGGCTATGGGGGCGCCGGTGCGCTGGTGCGCGTCGATCACGGCACGTACGAGGGCGCCGGAGACGTCGGGGACGTCCACCGGCGCAACGACCGCCGCCGTGGCTTCCGGCGGCAGCGACATCAGCCCGATGCGCAGCGAGTCCACCTGCTCCGACTCCGGCGCGGGGTTCACGGCGATCCCCGCGTCCAGCGCGGCGGCCTCTTCCGCGATCTCCCGCGCCGTCTCGTCGTCCAGCCGCGCGGTAACGACCACCACGTACGCACAGCCGCCTTCCCGCAGTGCATGGACGGAGCGCTGCAAGAAGGTCTCGTCTCCCGCGGCGAGCAGGGCCTTGGGCTCGCCCATTCGTCGCGAGCGGCCGGCGGCCAGCACGATTCCGCAGATCATCGGGAGAAGACGCGGCGGGACGCCGCAGGGTGGGTACGAGCGTTCGAACGGACCATCCTCACGTTGAGTATGGCACCAACGGTTCGCGCCGTCAACCGTGTGAGGGCAAATGTTTTGAGGCGCCTGAGCGGGATTCAGCCGTGTAGAAGGTTGGTCGATGGATCAACGGCGGTCCGGCAGGCTTCGAGGTCCGCCCCCTCCGCTCGCCTAGGCTCGCACCTCCCCCAAAACTGCTGGGGGAGGTTGGGGATGCCGCGGGATTGGAGTGCTTCGGCAGGCTCGGAGGTGCGCCCCCTCCGCTCGCTCAGGCTCGCACCTCCCCCAAAACTGCTGGGGGAGGTTGGGGATGCCGCTGGATTGGAGCGCGTCGGCAGGCGTTGAGG
>DASQBH010001115.1:0-5186 GCA_035635315.1 Longimicrobium sp. | reverse complement strand
GAGGCGGCGGGCCAGGCGCGCGGCGCGGTCCTCCAGCTCCGCGTACGTCACCGCGCGGTCCCCGCCCTCCACCGCGACCGCGTCGGGCGTCCGCGCCGCCTGCACGGCGATCCGCTCGTGGACGGGCGCGAAGGTGGTCGGGGATTCGAGCGCCGGGCATTCTCCGGCGCGCAGGGCGGCATCCACCTCGTCCGCGGAAAGGAGCGGCAGGGCGGAGAGCGCCTCGTCCGGCGCGGCGCAGGCGGCCGCAAGCAGGGTGCGGAAGTGGCCGATCATCCGCAGCGCCGTCACGCGGTCGAAGAGCGCGGTGGCGTACTCCAGCGCGCCGTCCATCCCCGCCTCGCCGGGCCGCAGCGTCAGCGTCAGGTCGAACGGGGCGTGCGTAGCGGCCACGGAAACGCGCTCCGCCTCCAGCCTGGAGAGCGGCGTGGCGCCGTCGTCCGCCGTCTGCAGGCTGAACATCACCTGGAAGACGGGGGCGTGGCCGGCGGAGCGCGGCACCTTCAACTCGTCCACCAGCCGCTCGAACGGCATCTCCTGGTGTGCGAACGCGCCCAGCGCGGCGTCGCGCACGCGGTGAAGCAGGGCGCGGAACGGGGGATCGCCCGACAGGTCCCCCCGCAGCGCCAGCGTGTTGACGAAAAAGCCGACCACGTCGCGCGTCTCCGGCCGCCCGCGGTTGGCCACCGGGGTGCCCACGACCACGTCCTCCTGCCGCGCGTACCGCCCCAGCAGCGCCTGGAACGCGGCCAGCAGCACCATGAACGGCGTGCAGCCCTCCGCCCGCGCCAGCACCTCGACGGCGTCCGCCGCCGGGCGCGGCAGGCGAAAGCGCTCCGCGGCGCCGCCGCCCTCCCACACCGGCGGCCGCGGGCGGTCTGACGGCAGCTCCAGCAGCACGGGCGCGCCCGCCAGCGCGCGGCGCCAGTACGCCAGCTGCTCGTCGTAGACCGCGCCGCGCAGCCGGTCGCGCTGCCAGGCCGCGTAATCGGCGTACTGCAGCTCCGGCGGGGCCAGGGGTGACGGTGCGCCACGCGAAAAGGCGCCGTACAGCGCCGCCAGGTCGCGCAGCAGCACGCCCGTGCTCCATCCGTCCGTGACGACGTGATGGAGGTTGATGAGCAGCACGTGCTCGCGCGCGGCCATCGCGTACAGGCGCACCCGGGCCAGCGGACCGTGCTCCAGGTCGAAGGGGCGCGACGCCTCGTCCCTCAGCCGGCGGCGCAGCTCCGCCTCACGCGTGTCCGCATCGAACGAAGACAGGTCGGTGGATTCCACCGGCAGGGTGCCCTGCGGGAGGACCACCTGCATCGGCCCGCCGTCCATCCAGCGAAAGACGGTGCGCAGCGACTCGTGGCGCACTGCCAGCGCATCGAACGACCTCCGCAGCGCGTCTACGTCCACCGTACCGCGCAGCCGCAGGGCCAGCGGCACGGCGTAGGTGGCGCGGCCCGGGTCCATGCGGTCCAGCATCCACAGCCGCTGCTGGGAGAAGGAGACCGGGACCGCGTACGCCCGCACGCGCCCGAGCGGGACGAGCTCGATCTCCGTTTCCGCGTCGCGCGGGCGGGGAGTGATGCGGACGGCGGCCTCCGCGCGCGGCGCGGCCTCGACCACGGCGGCCAGCGCGGCGACGGTGGGGTGCTCGAAGAGGGCGCGCAGCGAAAGCTCCGCCCCGCAGCGGTCGCGCAGGTGCGCCCACACGTGCATGGCCAGCAGCGAGTGCCCGCCCAGCGTAAAGAAGTCGTCCGCCGCGCCCACGCGGTCCACGCCCAGCACCTGCGCGAACACCTCCGCCACCGTCCGCTCCGTCTCCGTGCGCGGCGGCACGTACTCCGCCCCCTGCTCGGCGAAGTCCGGCGCCGGCAGCGCGTTGCGATCAATCTTCTCGGAGACGGTGCGGGGAAAGGCGTCCACCACCGTAAAGGCCGCGGGGACCATGTAGCCCGGCAGCCGCGCCTTTGCGTGCGCCGCCAGCGCGGCGACGTCGATCGACACCCCCTCGCGCGCCACCACCCAGGCGGCGAGGCGGCGGGACAGCTCCGTCCCGTGCGCGGCGACCACCGCGTCCGCCACGGAGGGGTGTGCGCGCAGCACGGACTCCACCTCCCCCGGCTCGATGCGGAAGCCGCGCACCTTTACCTGCAGGTCCGCGCGCCCCAGGTACTCGAGTGCGAAAGTGCGAGAGTGCGAGAGTGCCAAAGTAGAGGAGCCCTCGCGCGAGTCTTCGTCTCCGTTCCACTCTCGCACTTCCGCACTTTCGCACTCTCGCACTTCGATCCACCGCGCCCGGTCGCCGGACGCGTACATCCGCTCCCCCGGCGCGCCGAACGGGTCGGGGAGAAAGCGCTCCGCCGTCAGGTCAGGCCGAGCCAGGTAGCCGCGCGCCACCCCGCATCCCGCCAGGTACAGGTCGCCCGGCATTCCCACCGGCACCGGCCGCAGCGCGCCGTCCAGCACGTACGCGCGCCGCCCCGCCAGCGGCCGGCCGATGGTGACGCGGCCGTCCGCGGTGCAGAGGCTTTCCGTGGCGTAGGTGGTGTCTTCCGTCGGCCCGTACAGGTTGTGGACCTCGGCCACGCCGGCCGCGTACAGCCCGCGCACCAGGTCCGCCGGCATGGCCTCGCCGCCCTGGTTCAGCCGCCGCAGCCCCGTGGGGGTGCGGCCCAGGGCCAGCAGCTCGCGCGCGGCGGTGGCCACCATGCTGGCCTGCGCCACCGGCTCGCCTGCCGGCAGCTCAGCCAGCGCCAGCGTATCGTGCAGCATCAGGATCGGCGCGCCGGCGGCCAGGGGGAAATGCACCTCCGCCAGCTGCACGTCGAACGCAATGGAGCTGGCGTGCAGCACCCGCTCCCCCGGTTCCAGCGGAAAGCGCTCCCGCATCCAGGTGACGAGCGCCGCCACGGAACCGTGCCGGATCATCACCCCCTTGGGCGTGCCGGTCGATCCGGAGGTGTAGATGACGTGCGACAGGTTCTCGGGATGGATGTCGATGCGCGGCGCGGCCGAATCCTCCGCATCCACCGCCGCCCGCACGCCGGCATCGTCCATCGCCAGCGCGCGGCAGCCGGAGGGATGATCGATGCGGTCGATGAGGGACGCGGACGCGGCGAACACCCGCGCGCCGGACGCCGCCAGCACCGCGCGGATGCGGTCCGCGGGAAAGTGCGGCTCCATCGGCACGTACGCGCCGCCGGCCTTGAGCACGGCGAGCAGGGTGACGATCAGCTCCGGCGTGCGCTCCATCGCCACGCCCACGATCGTCTCCGGCCCCACGCCCAGCCGGCGCAGGTGCCGGGCGAGGCGGTTGGCCCGCGCATCCAGCTCCGCGCGGGTGATCGACACGCCGTCGTGCACCAGCGCCACGGCGTCCGGCGCCTCCGCCACCCGCGCGGCGAGCTGCGCGGGAAAGAGGGGAATGGCGGGCGGCAGTGCCGGGCCGGCCTGCCACGCCGCGATCCGCGCGGCCTCGGTGGCGTCCAGCAGGGGGAGCGCGGAGATGCGCGTGTCCGGACGCGCCACCGCCGCCTCCAGGATGCGCCGGTAGCGCCCGGCCATCCGCTCCACCGTCGACGCGTCGAACAGGTCCGCCGCGTAGTCAATGGCCCCGGTGATTCCCTCCTGGCGCTCCCACAGCATCCACTCCAGGTCGAACCGCGCCGTCCCCGCCTCGGTGGGGATCAGCTCCATCACCACGCCGGGAAGGCGCAGCTCCGCCGGGGTGGCGTTCTGCAGCGCGAACAGCGTCTGAAAGACGGGCGCGTGGCGCAGCGAGCGGCCGGGGTGCAGCGCCTCCACCAGCCGCTCGAACGGGAGGTCCTGGTGCTCGTACGCGCCCAGCGTGGCCTGCCGGACGCGGTGCAGCAGGGTTGCGAACGTGGGGTTGCCGCCCAGGTCCGCCCGCAGCGGCAGCGTGTTGACGAAAAAGCCGATCAGCCCCTCCGTCTCGGCCCGGGTGCGCCCCGCAACGGGGCTGCCGACGACCAGGTCCTCTTCCCCCGACCAGCGCCAGAGAAGGACGTCGAACGCGGCCAGCATCACCATGAACGGCGTGGCACCCTCGCGCCGGGCCAGCGCGCGCACCCCCTCCGCCAGCGCGTGCGGCAGCGCGAACCGCAGCCGCGCGCCGCGGTGGCTCTGCACGGCGGGGCGGGGACGGTCGGCCGGCAGCTCCAGCACGGCGGGCGCGCCGTCCAGCGCGCGGCGCCACCACTCCAGCTGCGCCGCCAGCCGCTCCTCCGTCCAGTGCTCGCGCTGCCACGCCGCGTAGTCCGCGTACTGCAGCGGCAGGGGCTCCAGCGGCGCTGCCGCGCCCCGCGAGAAGGCCGCGTACAGCGCGCCCAGCTCGCGGAAGAGCACGCCCAGGCTCCACCCGTCGCTCACCACGTGGTGCATCGCCAGCACCAGCACGTGCTCCTCGTCCGCCAGGCGCAGCAGGCGCGCGCGCAAGAGCGGCCCGGCCGCCAGGTCGAAGGGGCGGCGGACCTCGTCGTGCACGATGCGGCGCGCTTCGTCCTCGCGCGCGGCGGCGGGAAGGGCGGAGAGGTCGTCGGCGGGGAGGAGGAAAGGGCCCGGGGGGAGGACCACCTGCTCGGCCTCGGCGCCCGTTTCCGCGCGGATCACGCTGCGCAGCGACTCGTGGCGGCGCACCACCTCGGCCAGGGCGCCCTCCAGCGCGCCGGCGTCCAGGGCGCCGCGCACGCGCAGGGCGAGCGGCGAGTTGTACAGCGCGCCCGGCTCCAGCCGGTCCAGGAACCACATCCGCCGCTGCGCGAAGGAGAGCGGCGCCCGCGTCGCACCGCGGCGCACGGGCGCGCTGGCGGCCTCCTCCTTCCCCCGCTGCAGCCGCAGCTCCAGCAGCCGGCGCGCCTCCGGGGGGAGCGCGCCCAGCCGGCGCTCCAGGTCACGCATGCTGTCTCTCCTCCTCGGCGGCGAGGAGCCGGGCCAGCTCGCCGGCGTCCAGCCCCTCCAGCTCGTCGAGCAGGCGCAGGGTGGCCTCGCGCTCCGCGCGCTCCACGGCGGCGGCCAGCCTGGCGACGGTGGGCGCCTCGAACAGGGCGCGCACAGGGAGCTCCACCTGCAGCGCGCTCCGCATCCGCGAAACCACGCGGGTGGCGAGCAGGGAGTGGCCGCCCAGCTCGAAGAAGTTGTCCTCCCCGCCGACGCGCTCCACCCCCAGCACCTCC
>DASQBH010001114.1:0-2766 GCA_035635315.1 Longimicrobium sp. | reverse complement strand
CGCGCGGCGGGTCAGGTCGCCCGCGGCCATGGCGCGCGCCACCCCCGCCAGCTGCCGCAGCGGCCGCGTGACCGCGATGCTGAACCCCAGCGACAGCACGCCCGTGAGCACCAGCGCGATGTCGCCCACGGAGAAGATGCCGCGCTGCACGCGGCGCACGGTGGCGTACACCTCGTCCAGCGGCACCGCCAGGCGGATCACCCGCCCCCCGGACGCGGGGACGGCCATGTACATCTCCCGGTTCCCCACGGAGGTGCTCAGCCGCACCGCGCGCCCCATCCGGCCGCGCAGCGCTTCGCGGATCTCCGGCCGGCCGCCGTGGTTCTCCAGCGCCGCCAGCCCCGCGTCGGGCACCTCGGAGTCGCCGATCACGCGGCCGTCGGACGCGATCAGCGTAACGCGCCGTTCGGCCACGGAGCCCAGCCAGTCGGCCACGGAGTCGGGGTGGGCGGCCGCGTGGCTCTCGTACAGCGAGCGGGCCAGCAGCAGCTCGCGCCGCAGGTCGCCCGCCTGCATCTCCGTCATGTGCCGGCGCAGCAGCGTCCCCACCCCCAGCGTGAGCGCCGCGACCACGGCCGCGATCACGGTGAGGTAGGTGAGGAAGAGCTTCTGGTCGGCGCGGAGGTGCATGGGGGACGAAGTGCGAAAGTGCGAAAGTGCGAAAGTGCGAAAGTGCGAAAGTGCGGTCGCGCTTCGGACGGCTCCGGGTGGAGCGAGTGAACTCGCCGCAACAAAAGCGGAAAGCCCCGCAAACTACGCGGGGCTTCAACTACATGACAGACCGGCCGATGGTATCCGCCCCCGACACATCTGTCATTCCGAAGGAGGCGCCGCGGATATCCTGCCCCGTGCTGGGAACCCCGTGCGCCGACTGAGGAATCTACCGTCGGAATCCTCGTGATCCGCCGTCGCGCTCCAGCCTCGCGGCTACAGTCCGCGCAGGCGGACTTTGTGCCCTTCCAGCCGCGGTTTCAACCGCCCGGGACGATGCGTCCGCAACGCCCCATCCCCACTCCTCACGCCAGATCCACTTTCGTACTCTCGTACTCTCGTACTCTCGTACTCTCGTACTCTCGCACTTTCGCACTTTCGCACTTTCGCACTTTCGCACTTTCGCACTCTCGCACTCTCGCACTTCCTACCTCGGCGGCTCGTTCCGGAAGCGGTAGCCAAAGCCGCGCACCGTCTCGATCCAGTCGGCGTGCTCCTCCAGCTTGCCGCGCAGCCGCTGCACGTGCATGTCCACCGTGCGTGTGGCGATGTTGGCGGTCACCTCCCACACCGACTCCAGCAGCTGCCGCCGGCTCTGCACCCGGCCGCGGCGCTCCATGAGCGTCATCAGCAGGCGGTACTCGGTGGGGGTCAGGTCCAGGTCGCGGCCGTCCACCTGCGCGCGCGCCGCGCCCGCATCCACGGCGAACGGCCCCACCCGCACCACCTTGCCCCCCTTGCCCGCCGGCGGCGCCTGCTGCACCCGCCGCAGCACCGCCCCCACGCGCAGGATGAGCTCCTGCGGGCTGAACGGCTTGCTCACGTAGTCGTCCGCGCCCAGCCGCAGCCCGGCGATGCGGTCCTGCTCCTCCTTGCGCGCCGTGAGCAGGATCACGGGGATCTCCTGCGTCTCCGGGCGGCGGCGAAGCTCCTCCAGCACGGCGAGGCCCGCCATCCCGGGGAGCATCAGGTCCAGCACGATCAGGTCGGGGCGCTCCACCTCGGCGGCCCGGATGGCCTCCGGCCCGCTGCTGGCGGTGCGCACCCGGTACGACTCGCGCGCAAGGTGATACGCCACCAGCGCGGAGATGTCCGGCTCGTCGTCCACCACCAGGATGTGGGCGTTCATTCGGCTTGTGTTGTGGGACGGCACACTGCTGGCGCCACCGATGAGCCCGGTGAACACGCCTGAAGAATGCAGCTGCCCGGAAGTGCTCTGCAAGCTTCCTCCTCTGCGGTCTGGATCGCAATACTCCCGAACGCAGTGTAGAGCCTTTGTGTCACGCCATCGTAACGGATCGGGAAGCGCCATGCGACGATGTTCGTTTCGGCAACAAACTCCGTTACATGGTGGCCGCGATGCCCCTGCTTGAGCCGATTTCGGTCACAGATCCTTGATACAGGGGCGGGCGCCGGTGTGCGCCGGATGATTCGCGGACGCTGGGGGGCTACAAGGTGCACGTCAGCACGCGAACCGGGGGCATCACCGGGGCGAATGAATTCGCGGCTGGGAGAACGCGATGTCGGCCTGCGCCGACGGGTCTGGTGCGGGGGCGAACGCCGGTGCGCGCCGGATGGTCTGCAGACGGTGGGGCCGATCAAGGTGTGTCCTCGCCGGGCCGGGAATCATCAGCGTAGCCGGTCCGCGTGGCTCATGCGGGTACCCGAAACGCGGCGTTCGCGGGTTTCGCGTCGTTCCTCTCTCTCTCGCGCGATGAACCCGTCCGCGCAGGCGGACATTGCGTTTTCCCAGCCGCGAATTCATTCGCCCGGGCCGCGGGGGGCGCCGAATACCCGCCACCCGTCGCGAATCTCGCGGATTGACGGCGACCCTGTGACACGATCCGAGGAAACGCGCTGCCTGCCTGCGGACCGTGGTGAGGGCCCGCGCGGCGCCTACCCGCGGCGCCGTCCGGCCAGCGGCGCGGCGTGCGGCTCCTCGTCCTCCTCGTCTTCCCCCTCCTCGTCCACGACGGGCTCCGACGCCGCGCCGGCATCCTCATCCACCGAGGCATCGTCCTCCGGGGACGCCTCGGCCGGGGCATCGACATCCGC
>DASQBH010001113.1:0-13091 GCA_035635315.1 Longimicrobium sp. | reverse complement strand
GTCCAACACCATCTACGCGGGAATGCTCGGGCGGCTGCACCCCTCCGGCCGCTACCTCTACGGCGCCGTCAACAACCTCTCCCCCTCGGACATCGAGAAGTTCGACATCCGTCCGGGCGTTTCGAAGGCGCTGTACGACTCGCCGTACCACGGCGACTACGCAATGAATGGCAACCTGTGGTTCTCCGAAGACGGGACCAGGCTGTTCGCGCGAAGCGGCAACGTGTTCCGCTCGTCGGAGGTGAAGAGTGAGGACATGCTGTACATGGGCAGCCTGGGTGGCGGCGTGCAGTGGGTGGCCCACTCGGGCGAGGCCTCGCGGGTGTTCAGCCTCGCCTACGAGCACCCCAGCCACGTGCGGGTGCATAGCGACGACCTGTTCAGCCTGCGGGGAGCAGAACCGCTGCCTCCCTTCCCCCTCCCCGGGGGAACGGCGGATTCCAATGGGGAGTACGTGTTCGTAAACGCCGCCGGCACGCAGGTGTACGTGCTGGTACGGGCGGGCGACACGCAGCTGTGGGGACTGGTGGTGCTGCAGGTCGCCAACATGCCGTAAGCCGCGCCCCGCGCGCACCCCGGGCGCCCGGGCGAGGAAATTCCTCGCCCGGGCGCTCGTTTTTGTGATGGTGTGATGGCGTAACTGTCATTCTGAGGGAGGCGCCGCGCGGCCCTCTGCTTCTCGCCAGAAAGCCTGGCGCCGACCGAAGAATCTTTATGCTGGGCGGCAGAATCTGTCCCTGCACCTGGCAAATACCAGAAAAACGGTTGGGTACAGAGGAACAGACAAGAGCCGGAGGAACAGAGAAACCGGGTTCGTCTCTGTTCCTCCGGCTTTTGTCTGTTCCTCTGTACCTACAATCTTTTGTTTTTCAGGATTGTGGCCTGTGGCCGTGTCTCTCTGGATTTCATCATCCTCCCTACGCGGCCCCGCACCCTTCCCTACGCGGCTGCCGCCATCCGCCGGGCACACCCGCCGCCGCGCCGGGCATATCCTCCATCAGGATCCCGGCATCCATCGATGCGGGGAACGGAGCGATTCATCGAACGCCATCGCACGGTGGAGGAGCGACGCATGGACACGATCCGGGTGCTGCTGGTGGACGACCATGCGGTGCTGCGCGCCGGGCTGCGCATGCTGCTGGACGCCGAGCCGGGGATGCACGTGGTCGGCGAGGCCGGCAGCGGCGAGGAGGGCGTGCGACTGGCGGAGGAGCTGCGGCCCGACGTGGTGGTGATGGACCTGTCGATGCCCGGGCTGCACGGGCTGGAGGCCACGCGCCGCATCGTCGCCGCGGGGCTGCCGTCGCGCGTGCTGATCCTTACGGTGCACGCCGAGCTGGAGTACCTGATGCCGGTGCTGGACGCGGGGGCGGCCGGCTACGTGACCAAGCACAGCGCCGACCACGAGCTGGTGCAGGCCATCCGCGTCGTCGCGCGCGGGGACGTGTTCCTGTACCCGGGCGCCGTGCGCGTGCTGGCGCAGTCGCTGCGCGGCGCCCCCCGCCCAGAGCCGGGTGCGGACGCGCTCGCCCTGCTGAGCGCCCGTGAGCGCGAGGTGCTGGCGCTCACCGCGGAGGGGTTCAGCTCCACGGAGATCGGCGGCCGGCTCACGCTGAGCCACAAGACGGTGGAGACGTACCGCCAGCGGCTGATGGACAAGCTGAACCTGCACCACCGCAGCGAGTTGGTGCGCTTTGCCGTGGACCACGGCCTGCTGGCCCCGGCGATGGGGTGAGCGGCTCCGGACTCCCAGGTGTTTCCGCCGGCGTTCCCGAGGACGATGAGATCGGGATGAAACGGCAGGGCAGCATGATCGCGATCGATGGGCGAACCAGGCCGGCGATTGCACCGGCCGCGCGGTCCGCATCACCGTCTCCTGCGGCGTCGCGTCCGGCCGTCCCGCGGGCGGGGACGGCGGCCAGACCCTCTACGCCGCCGCCGACGCGGCCATGTACCGCGCCAGGCGCGCTGGCCGCGACCGCACCTGCGCCGACGCCGACCCCGCCGCCGCGGAACCGGCGCCCGCCAGATCCGGAGAATTGATTTCCTGAGGGAGCGCCCGCGTGTACCCTTCACTCACACAACCGCTTGCGCGCGACCGAAGGATCTCGTCTGCCCTGACGCGGGGCTGGCTTCCCGGCATGGAAGCCAGCCCCGCGGTTCTGCCGGCGAGATCCTTCGGTCGGCGCCAAAGTGCGTCGCATCAACAACCTGCGACGCGGCGCCTCCCTCAGGAAATCATCGGCGTGGTGGGTGCCCCACCCCAACCTCCCCCAGCAGTTTTGGGGGAGGTGGGCGAGTGGTGCTCGCCCGGAGGGGGCGTGCGGGGTACGGAGGATGCGGGGCGGCGGCGGAATCCACCGTATCGACGATCCATTGAAGCGAGGATGATGAGCGGCACGGCACAGTTTCCGGCGGAGACCAGCGCGGACGGCGCGTTCGTGCGGCAGAAGTACTCCATCCGCGACCGCATCACGGCCGACGGCTCGTCCGGCTTTCCCGCGGAGGCGGGGCGCTACCACCTGTACGTCTCGCTCGCCTGCCCGTGGGCGCACCGGGCCATCATCGTCCGCAGGCTGCTGGGGCTGGAGGACGTGATCTCCATGTCCGTCGTCGACCCCATCCGCGACGAGCAGGGGTGGGCGTTCCGCGAGGGGCGCGGGCACGGGCCGGACCCGGTGTGCAACTTTCAGTTCCTCTCCGAGGCGTACCTGCGCACCAATCCGTCGTACACCGGCCGCTACACCGTACCCTGCATCTGGGACCGCCAGACGCAGCGGCTGGTGACCAACAACTATCCCGACATCACCATCGACTTCGAGACGCAGTTCACCGCCTTTCACCGCCCCGGCGCGCCGGATCTGTATCCGAAAGCGCTGCGGGAGGAGATCGACGAGGTCAGCGCCATCGTCTACCGCGAGGTGAACAACGGCGTCTACCGCGCCGGGTTCGCCACCTCGCAGGGGGCGTACGAGGCCGCGGTGGATGGGCTGTTCGCGCGGCTGGACTGGCTGGAGGAGCGGCTGGCCGGGCAGCGCTACCTGGTGGGCGGCCAGCTGACGGAGGCCGACATCCGCCTGTTCACCACGCTGGCGCGCTTCGACGCGGTGTACGTGGGCCACTTCAAGTGCAACCTGCGCCGCCTGGTGGACTACCCGAACCTGTGGGCGTATGCGCGCGACCTGTACCAGCGCCCGGGCTTTGGCGAGACGGTGGATTTCGACCACATCAAGCGCCACTACTACATGACGCACGACCAGCTGAACCCCACGCGCATCGTGCCGAAGGGGCCGCTGATGGACTGGGATGCGCCGCACGGCCGGGAGCGGCTGGGTTGATGGATGCGGACGCCCTGGTGATCCGCGACGCCCGCCCGGAGGACCGTGACGCCATCCGCGCGCTCACCCTGCAGGCGTACGAGCAGTACGCGACCATCATGGAGCCCGATGCGTGGGCGGGGCTCGCCGGCGCCATCGACGCCGGGCTGGATGCGGAGGGGGCGGACCGCATCGTCGCGGAGCGGGATGGACGGCTGCTGGGGAGCGTGGCGCTCTTTCCCCCCGCGGCCAATGCGTACCCGGATGAGACGGGTCCGGCGAGCTGGCCGGTGCTTCGTCTGCTGGCCGTGTCGCCCGAGGCGCGCGGCATGGGCGTGGGCCAGGCGCTGGTGGAGGAGTGCGTGCGGCGCGCGCGGCGGATGGGGGCCACGGAGCTGGGCCTGCACACCTCGCGCAGCATGGCCGCCGCCATCCGGATGTACCGCCGCATGGGCTTTGTCCGCGCCCCCGACCACGACTTTCAGCCCCCCGGCGCCGAACTGGTCGAAGCCTACCGCCTGCCCCTGTAGTCCCCCGCACGCACCCGTCCCGGGCGGCTGAAGCCGCGGCTGGAACAGCACGCAGCCCCGCAAACCCCGCGGGGCTGTGTGGCCGACACTCCCAGCGTGTCACCTGGACCAGCACCCCACCGCATCGCCGTTTATACCCTCTCCCGCTTGCGGGAGAGGGTCCGAGCCTGAGCGAGGGGGTGAGGGCTCGCGATGCCGGTCAGGGCACAGAGGTTCCCCCGCTACCCCGTGACCTTCGCCTCGCCCGGGAGCGCGGGGGTGACGGCGGCCTCGTCCGCCTCGCCGGTGCGGATGCGGTAGACCTTTTCCACCGGCAGCACGAACACCTTTCCATCCCCCACCTCGCCCGTCCAGGCGCTGTGCAACAGGATCTGCACCGTGCGCTCCACGAACGGCTCCGACACGCCGATCTCCAGCCGGATCTTGGGGTGCAGATCCAGCTTTACCGTGGTGCCACGATACGTCTCCACCTGCTCCAGCTCGCCGCCGTGGCCCTGTACGCTGCTCACCGTCAGCCCGCGCACCTCGGCCAGGTACAGCGCCTCCAGCACCTCGCTCAGCTTTTCGGGGCGGATGATGGCGACGATCAGCTTCATCGGGCCTCCTCGCGCGCGGGACGCATGGCCGCGGACGCCGCCGCCCACGCGGGCCGGATCTGCGGGGCGCCGCCGGACGGAAGCACCAGGATGGCGCCCTCGCCGCTGGCGTATGCTTCTTCGCCGTGCTCCACCACGTCCAGCCCCACCCCCTCGTCGCGCGCGCTGGCCCGCAGCGGCGAGACCAGGGCGATCAGCCGCAGGATGGCGAACGTCGCCGCGCCGCTGTATACGCCCGCCGCCGCCACCGCCGCCAGCTGCCGCGCCACCAGCCCCGGATTGCCGAAGAGCAGCCCGTCCGTGCCGCCCCACGCCGCCTGCGCAAAGACGCCCGTCAGCAGGGCGCCGGTAATGCCGCCGGTGCCGTGCGCCGCGAACACGTCCAGCGAGTCGTCCAGCGCCGTGCGCGAGCGCCAGCTGATGAGCGCATGGCTGGGCACAGCCGCCAGCGCGCCGATGACCATGGCGCTCAGCGGGCTCACGAACCCCGCCGCGGGCGTGATCGCGACGAGCCCCACCACCACGCCCGTCCCCGCCCCCACGGCGGTCGCCTTCTTCGAGCGCAGCATGTCCAGCAGCATCCACGCGGTCAGCGCGGCCGCCGGCGCCAGCAGCGTGTTGACGAACGCCAGCGCCGCCAACCCGTTGGCCGCCAGCGCGCTCCCCCCGTTGAACCCGAACCAGCCGAACCAGAGCAGCCCCGCCCCCAGCAGCACGTAGCTCACGTCGTGCGGCAGCAGCGCCTGCTTGCCGTAGTCCTTGCGGCTCCCCACCGTCAGCGCCGCCACCACCGCCGCCACGCCGGCGTTCACGTGGACGACGGCGCCGCCCGCGAAGTCCAGCGCGCCCAGGTCCGCCAGCCATCCACCGCCCCACACCCAATGCGCCACGGGCGCGTATACCAGCACACTCCACGCGGCGATGAAGGCCAGGTACGGCCCAAAGCGCATCCTCTCCACCACCGCGCCCGAGATGAGCGCCGCCGCGATGATGGCAAAGCTCCCCTGGTACGCCATGTACAGCAGGTGCGGCGTGGCTCCCCAGGCGCCTCCCTCCAGCCCCACGCCGCGCAGCAGCGTGTATCCCAGCCCCCCGCTCCCCGTCCACCCCGGCGCGAACGCGACGGAGAATCCGATGAGCGCCCACGCCACGCCAACCACGCCCAGCGAGGCAAAGCTCATCATCAGCGTGTTGAGCATGTTCTTGCTGCGCACCAGCCCGCCGTAGAAAAAGCCCAGCGCCGGCGTCATCAGCAGCACCAGCGCGGTGGCCACCAGCAGCCACGCCGTGTCGGCGCCATCGATGGGCCTGGTTCCGGGCGGCGGACCCGCCTGCGCAAGCGAAAGGAGGAGCATCTGGTCCATCGGGCCTTCCTCTGGATGAATTCCGGCATGCGTCGACTCCGCAGGTTAACCCGCACTCAAAAATTATGCAAGCACAACCATACATCAGCTTAACATTATAAAGTATACTTGGGATTTGTACTTTGATTGTTCAAATCAGCGGGGATGCAGGTGGAGCCCTGCGAGGGGCACGCAGGGGAATTATTGTCTTTACTGCCGATTGGAGACGTAGCAGATGATGCGTGCCCGCCGCATCCGGAGGATCAAAAGGCGCGATTCAGCGCGCGGATGCTGGTGTATCGATGTAACCCCCGGTTTCGGTGCGGAAGATTTCCGTCGGGGGAACCCCTTGTGCGGATGACGGGTATGCATTAATTGTAAGCATCTCTTCCAAATGATGCAGCCGAGTGGCAGGAGCCGAAGATGAGCAGCCTGGACCAGGAAGCAACGCGCACGGAAGGTGCGCTGGCGGAGGAACTGCTGGGGATTGTATTCACCACCCCCAAGGACCTGCGGCACTCGGCCGAGCAGGTGCTGGGGCAGGAGTTCGTCCCCACCGAGGTGGTGTGCGAAGACGAGACGACGGCGGACCTAGTGCTTCGCCCCACGGGGATGCCCGAAATCCACGTGCACGCCGAGCGCGAGCGCCACTGGTACCCCTACGAGATCACCCGCGTCGAGGACGTGGAGCGCTGACCTTGGTTACACTTCTGTAAGTTACAGAAGTGTAAGTCAGCTCATCGATCCTGATGCTGAGGGATGAAAAGCGGGACGATCGCGACGTGCGATCGTCCCGCTTTTCGCGTTTCAGCTCAGCTCTATGACGGCGCGTTCCGCGGCCGAGCGGCGGGCCGCCTCGATGATCCGCAGCCCTGTGACGGCGTCCGCGGGATCCACCGGCGGCGGCGCGCCGTCGCGCAGCGCGGCCGCGATGCCGGCGTAGTACGCGGGCCAGGCGCCGGGCTCCGTGGGCACCGGCGTCCACGCGTCCGCCGCGCCCACCCTGCCCCACCGGTCCCGCGGCTCCGCCCCCCAGCCGGGGCCGGGGCGCGCGCCTTCCTTCAGCGCCGCCTCCTGTGCGTCCAGACCGTGCTTTACGTACGCGGCACGGCTTCCCAGCACCCGGAAGCGCAGGTCGTGCTCGGGCGCGGCGGCGCTCATCCACAGGTGCGAGCGCACGCCGGACGCGTGCTCCAGCGCCACGAACGCATCGTCATCCACCTCCACCCCCGGCCGGCGGCGGTCCACCTCGGCGTAGACGCGCGCGACCGGCCCCCACAGCACCAGCGCCTGGTCGATCAGGTGGCTCCCCAGGTCGTACAGCGTGCCGCCCGCCTCGGCAGGATCGGCGGACTCGCGCCACCCTTCCTTGGGCGTGGGCCGCCAGCGCTCGAAGCGCGATTCATAGCGGTGCACGTCGCCCAGCGCGCCCTCCGCCAGCAGGCGCCGCAGCGTAAGGAAGTCGCCGTCCCAGCGCCGGTTCTGAAAGACGGAGAGGAGGCGGTTCCGCTCACGCGCCTCGTCCACCAGCGCCTGTCCTTGGGCAGAGGTGGCGGCGAGCGGCTTGTCGACCACCACCGCCAGCCCCGCCTGCAGCGCCGCGCGCGCGAACGGCACGTGCGTGCGGTTGGGGGACGCGACCACCACCAGGTCCAGCTCGCCCGCGCGCTCCCACAGCCGCTCCGCGCCGTCGACGACCTCGACGCCGGGATGATCGCGCCGCGCCTGCTCCGCCCGCTCCGCGTTGCCGGTGACGACGATCGCCAGCCGCATCCCCGCCGTCGCCGCCACCAGCGGCGCGTGGAACACCGACCCCGCCAGCCCGTACCCGATCACCCCGACCCGGATCTCCGTCGTCATCGCCCTCTCCCCACGCCGCACGCGGACGAGCGGCGCTCAAGAATTGTTAAGACTGATGACAATTGTGATCACCCTCGACATCCCGCAGCGGTTTCCTGAAAGGGGGTTTGCAAAACCCCGTCACAAAGGCGTGTCATCCTGAGGGAGCGCACCACGTGTAATCAGAAGTCACACAAGAACCTGCGCGCGACCGAAGGATCTTCTCTCGGCCGTCGAGAGGCTGGCTGCACGGCATGAATCCAGCCCCACAATTCTGCAGGCAAGATCCTTCGGTCGGCGCCAAAGTACATTGTGCCAGCAGGTTACCGAGCGGCGCCTCCCTCAGGATGACATTTCTTCTGCGCGTGCGCTGGACCGCCCGGTTGCGGACGCGCAGGTGCAGGGGACGCCGCACACACCCCGGCCGCCGAGTCCGCGAAGGCGGACTTTGCGTTTTTCCAGCGGCGAATTCATTCGCTCCGCCGGCGGACTTCGCGAACGCCGGGGGGCGACTGCCCGTTCAGCGAATCCCCGCCCTCACGCCACCTTGGGCGCCGCGAACTTGCGGGCCACCAGCAGCGCGGTGGCGCCGCGCAGACGCGGGGTGCCGCCCTGCGCCACCGCGGTCACCGGCGTCTCGGCGGCGGCGGCGGTGAGGGTGCGCTCGCGGATGCGGTCCGCGACCACGCCCTCGATCAGATCCCACGCGCCCGTGATCTCGCCGCCGACCAGGATGCGCGCCGGGCTGAGCGCCGTGACGATCCCCGCCAGCCCGATCCCCAGGTAGTGCGCCGTCTCCATGAGCGCCCGGCGGGCCGCGTCGTCGCCGCTGCGCACGCGGGCGATCAGGTCGTCCATGGTGAACCCGCTCTGCCGAAGGCGCTCGCGGCTCTCCGCCTCGTACGGGTCCACCCCAAAGTAGCGGGCCAGCGTGGCCACGTTGCTGGTGTACGCCTCCAGGCACCCCTGCAGCCCGCACATGCAGCGCGGCCCGTCCAGCGAAAGCGGCAGGTGCCCGAACTCGCCGGCCGTGTCGCCGTGGCCGCGGAACACCTCGCCGTCCTCCACCACCCCCACGCCCACCCCGTCCGATACGGTGACGTAGGCAAAGTTGTCAGGCTCGCCCCCGCCGAACGGCGGCAGCCACATGTGCGCCAGCGCGCAGGCGATGGGGGCGTTCTCGATGAAGACGCGCATCCCCGTGCCCTCCGCCAGCGCCTCGCGGATCTCCACGTTGCGCCACCCCAGCTGCGGGGAGTTGAGGATCATCCCCGTGCGCCGGTGGATCATCCCCGGCACCACGATGCCGATCCCCTCGCACTCCGACACGGCGTGCGCGCGCAGCAGCCGTTTGACGCGCACCACCAGCTCCGCCACCAGCACGTCGGGCGAGAGCTGGGTGGGGAACGATTCCATCGCCACCTGTCGCCCGTCCAGGTCGCTGAGCGCCAGGTAGGTGTGGCTGAAGCGCACGTCCACCGCGATGGCGTACTGGTCGCGGGTGCGCACGTGCAGCAGCGTGGGCTTGCGCCCGCGCGGGGCGTTGGCCACCGCGCCCTCCTGCAGAATGCCGTCCTCGATCAGCCCTTCCACCAGCTGGGTGATCATCCCCCGCCCCACGTGCATCCGCCGCGCGAGGTCCGCCCGGGAAAGCGGCTCGTGCTCCCGCACCAGGTTCAGCACGATCTTGCGGTTGATCTCCCGGGGGGTAGAACGCGTCGCGCGCCGGAACTGTCCCGTGTTGATCTTGCGCATTCTTCCTCCCAATGGCACGCACTCGGGGCCGCGCCTGCCCGCGCGGATTTCCGCGCCGGACGCGCCTCGTGGAAGCCTTCCGAAATCTATTGGAAGCTTCTCTTCCAATTTCTATCCAAAGCCTCCCGTTGACAAGTCCGATGTGCGTAACGCCGTCGTCACGCGCGACCAAAGAACTGCGAGGGTACAGAGATACAGACAAAAGCCAGAGGAACAGAGGGAGACCGGTTTCCTCTGTTCCTCTGGCTTTTGTCTGTTCCTCTGTACCCCAACCCTTTTCGGGCCTGGCATCACGCGGAGGACGCGGAGGAAACAAGAGAGGACGCGAAGAATCTCCGCGTCCCCTTCACCCCATCACACCATCACTCCCGCAAGGCCGGCAGCGGCTCCCCCTCCGGCACGAACTTCAGGGCCACGCCGTTGTTGCAGTACCGCTTGCCCGTGGGCCGAGGCCCGTCGTTGAACACGTGCCCCTGGTGCCCGCCGCAGCGCGCGCAGTGGTACTCCGTGCGCGGCCAGAAGAGCAGAAAGTCGCGCTTGGTGTCCAGGTGCCCCGGGATGAAGTCGTAAAAGCTGGGCCACCCCGTGCCGCTTTCGTACTTGGTCTCGGAGGTGAACAGCGGCAGGTGGCACGCCGCGCAAACGAACGTGCCCGCGCGCTTTTCCTGGTTCAGCGGGCTGGTGCCCGCGCGCTCCGTCCCTTCTTCGAACAACACGTGGTACGACTCGGGCGGCACCATCCCGCGCCAGTCGCTCCTGGGCTTTTCCAGTCGATCGAAGTCCTGCTCCGTAGACGTCCCCATCGTCATCTCCCTTCCCCCATTCTCTGAGTCACCACCAGAATGCGGCGCGCGCCGGAATGGTTCCCGACGCGGCTGCATCCATCATACCCCGTTGGCGGGATTCGGTTTGGACGGGATCAGGGCGCAAACGAAAAGCGGGGGCGCGTCCGCCGACGCGCCCCCGCTTCACCATCCGCCCAACCGCCTGCGATTTACAGCGCCCCCACCGGCTGGGCCGGCGCGTTGTCCAGGCGCTCGGTGGCCACGGCCACGTCAAAGGCTTCCTTGCGGATGCGCAGGTCGTAGTAGAGCACCGTACCCACCACGGCGGCCAGCGGGTTGATGGCCACCAGCGCCACGTTGCGCAGCAGCGTCGCCAGGCGAATGCTCTCCACGCCCATCGCCAGCACGACCTCGAAGCCGATCATGGCAAAGATCACGATGGCGAACATCAGCCCGCTGGTGAACAGGATGTGCTTGAAGTGGTCCCGCGACAGCTCCTGCGAGCGGCTGAACGCCTCGCCCGCGGTGCGGCCCTCGATCATCACCGCCTGCTGCATGGCGAACGTCCACGCCGCCGCGATGATGCCGGGGATGATCAGCAGCAGCATGCCGATCCCGATCAGGATGCCCTGAATGATCGCGGCGCCCCACACCGAGAAGAATCGGCTTCCCGCCTGGCGCAGCGCGTCGGCGGCGGCGATCTCGCGCCCCATGTACGCCTCCGACGCGATTACCACCACCGCGGCGGATGCGGCCAGAAAGAACAACTGGCTCAGCTGTTCCAGGATCGGCAGCGCGCTCAGCGGCGCGATGGCCTCCAGCACCAGCAGGGGAAGCACCATGATGCCGGTGGCCGTGGCCATCTGCGGCCAGCGGCTTCGGTACAGCTGAAATGCCAGGTCCAGGATCTCGCCCACGGAGCGGGCGCGGAGCACGGGTGCGTTCATGGGCGGTCGGGGATGATGATGAAGGAGGGGGCCGCGACGGCGGCGGCCGTGAATAATAGGGCTACGTCCCTTTGGCATCAACAGTTTCGGTGGCGGTGCCCGCGCGGCGCGCCGATCACGTTGCCGGTGCCCCGCCCCATCGGCCCCGATCTCCAGCGGCTCGCCGTCGGGCTCCGCCGGGGGAGAATTCGTCCGGACCCTCCCATCTTTACAGGCATCGAGCCGTGCCGCGGCGGCCCCGCAGTGCCGGACCGGGCCACCGCGCGCATCACGCCCCCTCCTCTCCCGGGAACCGCTCATGATCGGGTCCGAAATCCTCGACGTCTTTATCGGCCTGGTGCTCGTCTACTTTCTCCTGAGCGTCGCCTGCAGCGCGATCATGGAGATTTTGGACGGGTGGCTGAAGATGCGTGCCGTGAACCTGGAGGCCGGCATCCGCGAGCTTCTGCACGATCCCAGCGGCACCGGGCTGGCGCGCGACCTGTACTCCCACCCGCTGGTGCGCGCGCTGTACCGCGGCTCCTACGACCCCGACAAGCTGGCCACGACCGTAAAGGAGATCGGCGCGAACGAAGAAAGCCAGGAAGCCGAGGAGCGGGAGGTGCGCTACACGCGCATGCCGTTCGGCTCGGAGCTGCCCTCGTACATCCCGGCCCGCAACTTTGCGGTCGCGCTGATGGACATTGTCGCGCGCGGCGGCAGCCTCACGGATCCGCAGGGGGCAGGCGCGAGCTCGCCGACGCTGGACGTGGCGTCCCTGCGGGCACGGATCGAGACCATCGGCAACCTTCCCGTGCAGCGCGCGCTGCTCTCCGCCCTCGACACGGCCCGCGGTGACCTGGCCGCGGCGCAAAAGAACCTGGAAGACTGGTTCGACAGCAGCATGGACCGCGTGTCCGGCTGGTACAAGCGCCGCATCCAGGGAATCCTGCTGGTCGTGGGGCTGGTGCTCTCGGTGCTGGTAAACGCGGACTCCATCGCGATCTCCAGTCACCTGTACAGCGACGACGAGTCTCGGCAGGCCATCGTGGCCCAGGCAGAGACCATACGCCAGGCCTCCACCCCCGCGGAGGCGAACGCGCAGGAGCGCCTGGACACAACGCTGGCCCGGCTGGAGGGACTGCCGCTGCCGCTGGGCTGGTCCGAGGGATTTCCCCCTCCGGCCTGGAGGGAGCCGGGCGGATGGGTGCTCGTGCTGCCCGCCCTGCTCGGCTGGCTCATCACGGGCCTGGCGCTCACGCTGGGCGCGCCGTTCTGGTTCGACGTGCTGAACAAGGTGATGGTGATCCGCTCCACGGTGAAGCCCAAGGAGAAGAGTCCCGAGGAAGGGTCCGAGGACCGGCAGAAGCGCGACGCCCTCGCCACGCTCGTAGTTCCGGCGGCTCCAACGGCTCCGACGGCTCCGTCGGCTCCGGGGGGTGCGACGAATGCCACCACTTCGATGGGTACCGGGACTACGGACAGCCCGGCGGCTCCCACCACCATGATGACACTGCCCACGACGGACATGCCCGCCGTCACGCCGCTGGGGACGGAGGCACCCCGGGAGGCCGGCGTGCCGACGACGGAGGCCATGGCGGCGGCCGTCATCCACAAGCACATCTGCGTGGATGCCGGGCACGGGGGTACGGACGTCGGCGGCCGGTCGCTGGGAACGCCGGAGTCCAGGCTGGTGCTTCCGTATGCGCTGGAGCTCGCGCGGGTGCTGCGCGGACGCGGGCACACGGTGACGCTGACGCGCCAGACGAACGTGTTCGTGCCGCTCGGGCAGCGCGCGTCCATCGCGAACGACGCAAATGCGAACCTGTTCGTGAGCCTGCATGCCAACGCCAGCAACAGCTCCGGCGTAAAGGGCCCGTGGACCATCCACGCCCGGGGCTCCGCGCGCGGCCTGTCCATCGCAAAGCGGATGCAGCGGGCGCTGGTCAGCGTGATGGGCGGATCGAACAACGCGGTCTATCCGGACCAGTCGTCGTGGG
>DASQBH010001112.1:0-4552 GCA_035635315.1 Longimicrobium sp. | reverse complement strand
GGCGGGGACGGCCTCGTCACTCCGTGCCAGACCAGCCGGTTCGCCGACCCGAGGGGCCGCGCCACGCTCGTCCGGACGTTCGAGTCTTCCTGTCCCTCGCGATCCCCGCCGCCGCGGCCGCGCAGCCGCGGCGCGTCGCGGGGATGCACATCATGCTGCAGCCGCCGGAGAGCTTTGTCCCCGCCGAGCGCTTTCCGGGGTTCCAGCTGGATTCGGCGGGCGCGTCCATCATGGTGACGGAGGTGGAGGCGCCGTTCCGCGCGATCGCGGCGGGGCTCACGGCGGAGGGGCTGGGGAGCCGCGGGATGCGGCTGCGCAGCTCCGACTCGCTGGTCATCGACGGACGCGCGGCGCGGCTGCTGGCGGTGAGCCAGGAGGCGTCGGGCGTCATGTTCGACAAGTGGCTGGTGGTGTTCGGCAACGACTCCGCCACGGCCATCGTCACGGCCACCTATCCCCAGCAGTTCGCCGCCACCCTGAGCGATCCCATGCGGCAGGCCGTGCTCTCGTCGCGCTGGAGCAGCGAGGGGCCGGCGGATCCGCTGGAGGGGATCGGCTTTCAGTTCGATCTGGGATCGCGGATGCGCATCTCCAAGCGCGTGGGGAACATGGTGCTGATCGACGACACCGGCACCTTTCCCAACCCCGCGCCCGGGGCGCCGATGCTGGCGATCGCCTCCTCCATCTCCGCGGGGGACATGAGCGACCTGGAGGGATTCGCGCGCCGGCGGATCACGCAGACCGACGGCGTGTCCGGCATCGCCAACCTGCGCGGCGAAGCCCTCACCGTCGGCGGCCAGGCGGCGTACCAGCTGATCGGCGACGGCGTGGACACGGAGACCTCCACACCGCTCAAGGTCTTTCAGGTGGTGATCGCGGAGGGAGACCACTACATGCTGGTGCAGGGCTTCGTGGGCGCGGACCGCGCGGCGGAGTTCATCCCCGAGTTCCAGGCGATCGCCCGCACCGTGCGGCGTACGCGGTAGACCGGGTTGACCGCGGGGCGCACCACCGTCCGGACCCGGTTCCGACGCGGCGCTGCGCCTGATCTTGCAGCGGTTTTTTCGATGCGGATTGGCCCGCTGCGCGGGTCCTTCAGCTCCGGAACGCCAAAATGTGAGGCGATTTTGATGATGATGCGATTCGCGCTGCTCCTGCCGTTCGCCTTTGCCGCCGCCGCGTGCACCGACCGGGATCCTGAAGTACCCCACGCCATCGCCGCGCGTACGCTCGCCGAGGCACCGACCGGGCCGCTCCCCGAGACTTGCCATTCCGCGTACTGGCCCTGCGTCCCCAAAGCCGACGACGTGGACTGCTTTGGCCGCGGCGACGGCCCCGAGTACGTCCAGGGCCCCATCGACGTCATCACCTCCGATCCGTACGGCCTGGATGATGACGAGGACGGCATCGGCTGCGAGCCGTGACACAGATCACATGAGAGCGTCGACGTCCTGATACCGGATCCGCAAAAAGATTTCGGATACGGATTCGGCAGACGGTGTCATCCTGAGGAAGGCGCGCCCCCCTGAATGTCCAGACGCACGAACGCCTGCGCGCCGACCGAAGGATCTTTACGATGGGCGCACGGTCCTGTCGGCTACGTGGGGATTCCGCGCGAGAGGCCGCCCGTTTCCGATAAAGATTCTTCGGTCGGCGCGCAGGCGTTCGTGCGAGAAGATGGTTGCGCGCGGCGCCTCCCTCAGAATGACACCGATCGTCCCGATCCAGTGCCCGGCCGGATTTCGGTGTGAGGCCACGCCGGCGGACACGAAAACGGCCTACGGCACCACCGCCGTCGCTTCGATCTCCACCCTGGCGCGCTCCTCCAGCAGGCCGGCGACGATGACGAGCGTCATCGCGGGGTAGTGGCGGCCAAAGGTGTCGCGCCACACGCGGCCCAAGGCGCGGGTGTCGGCCATGTAGGCGGCGCGGTCGGTAACGTACCACGTCATGCGCACCAGGTGCTCCGGCCGCGCGCCCGCCTCGTCCAGCACGGCGAGCACGTTGCGCAGCGCCTGTCCCACCTGGCCCACGAAGTCGTCCGTCTCGAACACGCAGGTCTGCGGGTTCCAGCCGATCTGCCCGGCCACGAACACCAGGCGCCCCTGCGCCTCGATGCCGTTGGAGTACCCCCGCGGCGCGCCCCACCCATCCGGCTGCAGAATCCTCATCGTCACGACGGCTGGCGAAGGCGAAAGCGCTGCAGCTTGCCCGTCTGCGTGCGGGGAAGCGCGTCCAGGAACGTCACGCGGCGCGGGTACTTGTAGGGGGCGATGCGGGCCTTGACCCACTCCTGCAGCTCCTTTACCAGCGCATCGCCCCGCTCGCTCCCTTCGCGCAGGACGATGAACGCGCTCACCACCTGCCCCCGCTCCTCGTCCGGCAGGCCCACGACGCCGCACTCGGCGACGGCGGGGTGCTCCAGCAGCACGCCCTCCACCTCCGGCCCGGCGATGTTGTAGCCGGCGGAGATGATCATGTCGTCGGTGCGCGCCTGGTACCAGAAGTAGCCGTCCTCGTCCATCCGGTACGCGTCGCCCGTCAGGTTCCACCCGTCCAGCACGTAGCCGCGCTGCCGCTCCTCGTCGTCCAGGTAGCGGCACCCCGTGGGCCCCTGCACCGCCAGCCGGCCCACGGACCCGGGGGGGAGCGGATTCCCTTCCTCGTCGATCACCCGCGCCCGGTAGCCGGGGACGGCCCTGCCGGTGGACCCCGGGCGGATGTCGTCACCCGACGAGGCGATGAAGATGTGCAGCATCTCGGTGCTGCCGATGCCGTCGATGATGCGGACCCCCGTGGCGCGCTCGAACGCCTCGAACGTGGGCAGCGGCAGCGTCTCGCCGGCGGAAACGCACTTGCGCAGCGACGAGATGTCGAAGTTGGGCACCAGCTCCGGGAGGGCCCGGTACGCGACGGGCGCGGTGAACAGAATGGTGGCGCGATGGTCCTGGATGGCCTTGAGCAGGTTGGGCGGCGTGGGCTGCTCCACCAGCAGCGCCGCGGCGCCGACCCGCATCGGGAAAAGGATCAATCCACCGAGACCGAAGGTGAACGCCAGCGGAGGCGATCCGCAGAACAGGTCGTCCGGTCCGGGCTGCAGCACGTGCTGGGAGAAGGTGTCGCAGCACGCCAGCACGTCGCGATGGAAGTGCATCGCCCCCTTGGGCTTGCCCGTGGTCCCCGACGTAAAGGCGATGAGCGCCACGTCGTCCGCGGCCGTATCCACCGGGTCGAACGCCGCCGGCTTGCCGCGCATCAGCGCATCCAGTGACCCCTCGTCGTCCGTCCCCCACGCCACGACGCGCTCCAGCACGGGCGCCATCCCCCGCGCCTCGTCCATCTCCGCCGCCAGCCGCTGGTCGGTGAGCGCGAACCGGATCTGCGCCTTTTCCGCGACGGTGGCCAGCTCGCGGGCCCGCAGCAGCGGCATGGTGGCGACGACGATGCCGCCCGCCTTGAGCACGGCGAACCAGCACGCCGCCATCATGGGCGAGTTGAAGCCGCGCAGCAGCAAGCGGTTGCCGGGCACCAGCCCCAGGTCGTCGCGCAGCACGGCGGCGATGCGGTTGGAGGTCTCCGCCAGCTCGCGGTACGTCCACCGGCCCCCGTCCCAGACGATGGCGGTGCGGTCGGCGTGCCCCGCGTCCGCCATGCGGTCCAGCAGCTCCACCGCGCAGTTCAGCCGCGGCGGGTAGGCCAGGCCGGGAAGGCCGGAGTAGTCGATGGACGGCAGCAGGTGCGGCGGCGGCAGGTGGTCGCGCGCAAAGGTGTCCACGTGCGCGGTGGGCTGTGCGGGGACGTGGGTTTCCATGGTGGCCATGGGTGC
This sequence comes from Longimicrobium sp., assembly GCA_035635315.1. Taxonomy (GTDB): domain Bacteria; phylum Gemmatimonadota; class Gemmatimonadetes; order Longimicrobiales; family Longimicrobiaceae; genus Longimicrobium. Next base: position 726 of record DASQBH010001112.1, on the reverse strand, counting down.
TACCTGGGGATGGAATGGAGACCGAGGGGGAATCTTCACGGCGTACACGGAGCGCGCAATCGGCGGACCGCTGGGGAAGGCCCGGCGCGAGCGGCAGGCGCCCCCCTCCCCGTCCCTCCCCCACAAACTGCGTGGGGGAGGGAGTTTGGGTCTGTGCTGCCTGGCTGGTCTCGGCGCGAGCGGCAGGCGCCCCCCTCCCCAACCCTCCCCCACGCAGTTTGTTTCCTTCCGCGAAGATGATCCACGGTGTGCGGCAGCAACGGTCACCCGTCACGCGGGTCGTCGAAATCCACGCCGGCTGCGGCTGCGATGCGGGCGAGCACGGCCCAGATGTCACGCACCTCCTCGTTGCGCACACGGACGACGCGAATCCCCAGCTGCTCGAGCGCCTGCGTGCGGGCGGTGTCGCGTTCGGCCTGGTCGGGATCGTCGTGCACGGCGCCGTCTACCTCGACCGCGAGTTTGTGCGCGGGGCAGTAGAAATCGAGGACGAAGCGGTCGATGGCGTGCTGCCGGCGAAAGCGCATTCCGCGGATTCCTTCGCCGCGCAACGCATCCCACAGCAGCCGCTCAGCCTCCGTCATCTCGCTGCGCAGCCGGCGCGCGGCCTGCTGAATCGTGGGTGTTCGCCGGCGCATCCACGGGCGCTCGGGCCATGCATCACCCATGCGAAACCTCCAATGCTCGTTCTGCGCGATCGAATTCTCCCTCCCCCGCGCAGTTTGC